>NZ_JBEPBI010000045.1:0-49853 GCF_040299045.1 Streptomyces sp. NPDC001027 | reverse complement strand
CGTTTTTTTGGTGGGGGGGGTTTGGGGCGGCGCGGGGCGGCGGTGGGTGGGCGGGGGCCCCGGGGGGGGGGGGGGGGCCCTCCGTCGATGCAGGAGCGGACGTCGGCGCACGTCCCTCATGGGGGACGTCAGTGCACGTCGCCCATGAGCTCCTTGACCTTCTTGCGGTACATCCACACCGCCGCGCCGGCGATGACGGCGAGCGCGGCCTCCAGGGCCACGATGCCCGTCTTGTTGAGGTCGACGCCGGCGATGGACAGCAGACCGGTCGTGGCGTCGCCCGCGGTGACGGCCAGGAACCAGACGCCCATCATCTGCGAGGCGTACTTCGCGGGCGCCATCTTCGTGGTGACGGACAGGCCGACGGGGGAGAGGGTCAGCTCGCCGACGGTCTGCACGAAGTAGATCGCCGCCAGCCACAGCGCGGCCGCCTTGTGACCGCCCTCGGCGATCGCCAGCGGGGCCAGGAACAGGAAGAACGACGCGCCGACCAGGACCAGGCCCATCGCGAACTTCGTCGCCGTGCTCGGCTCCTTGCCGCGCCGGGCCAGCGCCAGCCAGGCCCAGGCGAAGAGCGGCGCCAGCGCCATGATCAGGACCGGGTTGACCGACTGGTACCAGGAGACCGGGAAGTCCCACCCGAACACGCTGTTCTTCGCCGAGGACTCCGCGAACAGGGACAGCGTCGAGCCGCCCTGGTCGTAGATCATCCAGAACACGGCCGCGGCGACGAAGAACCAGACGTACGCCGTCAGCTTGGACTGCTCGGCGCCGTCCAGCTCCTTGTCCCGCTTCATCCGGGCGATGACGAGCACCGGGATGACCAGGCCGGCCACCGTGATCGGCACCAGCAGCCAGTTCAGCGTGTAGACGCCGGAGACGCCCACGACGGCGTAGAAGACGATCGCGACGGCCGCCCAGAACGCGGCCTTGCGCAGCGTGGCCGCCTTCTCCTGCGCCGACAGCGGCGTGGGGACGACGTCCGAGCGGGTGCTCAGGTGGCGGCCGCCGAGGAGGAACTGGGTGAGGCCCAGGCCCATGCCGAGCGCGGCGAGCGCGAAGCCCAGGTGCCAGTTGACGTTCTCGCCGATGGTGCCGATGATCAGCGGCGCGGCGAACGCGCCCAGGTTGATGCCGATGTAGAACAGCGTGAAGCCGCCGTCCCGGCGCGGGTCGTCGGGCCCGTCGTAGAGGTGGCCGACCATCGTGGAGATGTTGGCCTTGAGCAGGCCCGAGCCGATGGCGACGAGACCGAGGCCCGCGTAGAAGGTGCCGGCGTTCGGCAGCGCGAGGGTGAGATGGCCGAGCATGATGATCGCGCCGGCGACGGCGACGGTCCTGCGGGGGCCGAGCACGCGGTCGGCGAACCAGCCGCCGGGCAGGGCGAGCAGGTACACGAGCGACAGGTAGACCGAGTAGATCGCGGTGGCCGTCGCGGCGCTGAGGTGCAGGCCGCCGGGGGCGACCAGGTACAGCGGGAGCAGGGCCCGCATGCCGTAGTAGGAGAAACGCTCCCACATCTCGGTCATGAAGAGAGTGGCCAGTCCGCGGGGGTGGCCGAAGAAGGTCTTCTGGGAGCCGGGGGTGCCCGGGCGGACCGAGTCCTTCGTCAGGCTGGACGCCATGTCGTTCCTTGCTGGTCGGGACGCGCCGCGAGAGCTCGCGCCCGGTGGGGGGCTGGCCGGCACCGGCGGACCGCGTCGCCCACTCCCACGCCCGGGGGAGTCCGCTTCGGATCGCGAAGCGGTGGACGGCGACCGCCGGGATCCACGCCCCCTCGTCGGGGGCCCGGCCACAGGTCGTTCCTTTCGAGGCCGGCGGACCGGCCCGCACACAGAAGGGACCCTCGACGTCAAGCCGACCGCCAAAGGTCCTTGTGTGCTACAAGCGTTCTGCCACCATACGACAGCACAACGCCGCATATGGAAGGACTTGAGACACGGATCACAGGTGATCAAGGAACCGCGGTCGGCACTTCGAAGGTCTGCACCAGGATGCCATCTGCCGACCGCAGGTCCGTACCAGCGTCGGCGGGTCGGCGGCCCCGGGTCGGCGACCGGTGTGTCCGGCATGTCCGGGGTAAGAAACCGCATGGGCGATCACACTTCGACGGTCGCCTGCCGCGGACTACCATCAGCTCATGACCCGAGTACTGCTCGCCGAGGACGACGCGTCCATCTCGGAGCCGCTGGCCCGCGCACTGCGCCGGGAGGGCTACGAGGTCGAGGTGCGCGAGGACGGCCCCACCGCGCTGGACGCCGGAATGCAGGGCGGCGTCGACCTGGTCGTGCTGGACCTCGGTCTGCCCGGCATGGACGGCCTGGAGGTGGCCCGACGGCTGCGCTCCGAGGGCCACGCCATTCCGATCCTGATCCTGACCGCGCGCGCCGACGAGGTGGACACCGTCGTCGGCCTGGACGCGGGCGCGGACGACTACGTCACCAAGCCCTTCCGGCTGGCCGAACTCCTCGCCCGGGTCCGGGCCCTGCTGCGGCGCGGCGCGTCCGAACCGCAGCAGCCGCCCGCCACGCACGGCGTGCGCATCGACGTCGAGTCGCACCGCGCGTGGATGGGCGACGAGGAACTCCAGCTCACCGCCAAGGAGTTCGACCTGCTGCGGGTCCTCGTGCGCGACGCGGGCCGGGTCGTCACCCGCGACCAGCTGATGCGCGAGGTGTGGGACACCACCTGGTGGTCGTCGACCAAGACCCTCGACATGCACATCTCCTGGCTGCGCAAGAAGCTCGGCGACGACGCGGCCAACCCCCGCTACATCGCCACCGTACGAGGTGTGGGCTTCCGCTTCGAGAAGAGCTGAGGCGCCGCCGCCGAGCCGCCGCGGGGCGCCTGGGCCGCGTCGTCGGGTGCGGGCCGGCGGGGCTTCTCGCGCAGTCCCCCGCGCCCTGCGGGGCGGCCGGCACCTGAGTTGAAAAGTCACCGCACCGGAGGGCACCGTGCGCCGCCGTCTCATCCAGTCCACCCTCGCCGTGGTGCTCGTCGTCATCGCGGTGTTCGGGGTGTCCCTCGTCATCGTCGAGACCCGCACGATCAGCAACAGCGCCCAGGAGCGGGTCGACTCCGAGGCGCTGCGGCTGGCCAGCATCGTGGACAGCCGGCTGGTCGGCTCGGAGAACGTCACCCCGGCGATACTGCGCGACCAGGTCACCCAGGACCGCTACGCCGAGATCCGCATCCCCGGCCGGCCCGTCATCGAGGTCGGGACCAAGCCCACCGGCGACGTCATCAAGGCGCATGCCAGGGGCGAGGAGGGCGAGACCGTCCTGGTGCAGGAGCCGCGCTCCACCGTGACCCGGGAGGTCGGCCGGACCCTGCTGATCATCGCCCTCGTGGCGCTGCTCGCCGTGGTCGCCGCGGTCCTGCTGGCCATCCGCCAGGCCAATCGCCTCGCCTCCCCGCTGACCGACCTCGCGGAGACCGCCGAGCGCCTAGGCTCGGGCGACCCGCGCCCCCGCCACAAGCGGTACGCCGTCCCCGAGCTGGACCGGGTCGCCGACGTCCTCGACTCGTCCGCCGAACGCATCGCCCGCATGCTCACCGCCGAACGACGGCTCGCCGCCGACGCCTCCCACCAGCTGCGCACCCCCCTGACGGCCCTTTCCATGCGCCTGGAGGAGATCACCCTCACCGACGACCCCGACACGGTGAAGGAGGAGGCCACGATCGCGCTGACCCAGGTGGAGCGCCTGACGGACGTGGTGGAACGCCTCCTCACCAACGCCCGGGACCCGCGTACCGGCTCCGCCGTCACCTTCGACCTCGACGAGGTCATCCAGCAGCAGCTCGCCGAGTGGCGGCCCGCCTACCGCGGCGACGGCCGGGCCATCGTCAGCTCAGGCAAACGCCATCTGCGCGCGGTGGGCACGCCCGGCGCGGTCGCCCAGGTCCTGGCCGCCCTGATCGAGAACTCCCTCATGCACGGCGGCGGCACCGTGGCGCTGCGCACCCGCGTCACCGGCAACCAGGCCGTCGTCGAGGTGACCGACGAGGGGCCGGGCGTCCCCGCAGACCTGGGGGCCCGCATCTTCGAGCGGGCGATCAGCGGCCGCAACTCCACCGGCATCGGTCTGGCCGTGGCCCGCGACCTGGCGGAGGCCGACGGCGGCCGTCTGGAGATGCTCCAGGCGCAGCCCCCGGTCTTCGGTCTGTTCCTGTCCCGCACGGCCCCGCAGGCGCGCACGACGGGCGACGACGAGCCGACCGTCAGGTGAGCGCGGCGGGCCGTCGGCGGAGCAGGCCCCGCGGTGAGAGCGGGCCCTCGTGGGCTCAGCCGACCCGCTGCGAGGCCTTCGGCGCGGGCCTCCTGGCCTGCTCGGCCACCGCGCGGAACGTCTCGGCGCCGGGCACGGGCTCCGGCTCGGGCAGCGCCCGGAAGACCCAGGTGCGGTAGGACCAGAACCGGAACAGCGTCGCGACCCCGATGCCGACGAACTTGAACACGTTGTTCTGCAGCGGGCTGTCCCACCCGAAGCCGTAGGTCGCCACGAACAGCAGCCCGTTCTCGATCACCAGGCCGACCGCGCTGAACGCCATGAACAGCGTCAGTTCCCTCGTGCGTCCGCCCTTGTCGCGGTCACGGTAGGTGAAGTAGCGGAACCCCACGTAGTTGAAGGCGATCGACACGACGGTCGCCAGCACGCTCGCCCGCACCACCTGCAGATCGGTGAGATGGCGGACGAGGTTGAACACGCCGAGGTTGACCAGCAGGCCCGCGCCGCCCACGGCTCCGAACTTGGCCAGCTCGTGGACGAGCCTCTTCAGCCCCGAGGAACCATGCGCCATGGTCGTACAGGCCCCCGTCCGGGTTCGGTTTCGTCAACCCAGCCATGCTAACCACCACTCTTCTCGGTTTCCTGTGGTCCCGCTCACCGGACCGCGCCCGACGGGGCAGATGCGGCGATACGACAGGTATGGGCGCGGGTATGAGCAGGGAAAGGCACCGGTAAGAGGCGCGGGATCCGGCCGCGGTGGCGTGGCCGATACCCTGGGGGCGTGACGTTCCCGGTAGTCGGCATGGTCGGCGGGGGCCAGCTCGCTCGTATGACACACGAGGCGGGCATCCCGCTCGGCATCAGGTTCAAGCTCCTCAGTGACACCCCACAGGATTCCGCGGCGCAGGTCGTGAGCGATGTCGTCATCGGCGACTATCGCGACCTCGACACGCTCCGTGAGTTCGCGCGCGGGTGCGATGTGATCACCTTCGATCACGAACACGTTCCCACCGAGCATCTGCGGGCGCTGGAGGCGGACGGCATCCCCGTCCGCCCAGGCCCCGACGCGCTGGTGCACGCCCAGGACAAGGGGGTGATGCGCGCCAGACTCGACGCGATCGGCGTCCCGTGCCCACGGCACCGGATCGTGACCGACCCGGCCGACGTGGCCGCCTTCGCCGCCGAGGGCGACGGCTTCCCGGTCGTCCTGAAGACCGTCCGCGGCGGTTACGACGGCAAGGGGGTCTGGGTCGTCGACTCCGCCGAGGAGGCCGAGGACCCCTTCCGGGCCGGCGTCCCCGTCCTGGCCGAGGAGAAGGTCGACTACGTGCGCGAGCTCGCCGCCAACGTCGTGCGCTCCCCGCACGGCCAGGCGGTCGCGTACCCGGTCGTCGAGTCCCAGCAGGTCGGCGGCGTCTGCGACACCGTGATCGCCCCGGCCCCCGGCCTGGACGAGGCCCTCGCGCTGCGGGCCGAGGAGATGGCCCTCAGCATCGCCAAGGAACTCGGCGTCGTCGGCCACCTCGCGGTCGAGCTGTTCCAGACCCGCGACGGCCGCATCCTCGTCAACGAGCTGGCGATGCGCCCGCACAACTCGGGCCACTGGTCGATGGACGGCGCGATCACCTCGCAGTTCGCCAACCACGTCCGCGCGGTCCTGGACCTCCCGCTCGGCGACCCGCGGCCGCGCGCCCCCTGGACGGTCATGGTCAACGTCCTCGGCGGCGACTACCCGGACATGTACTCCGCGTATCTGCACTGCATGGCCCGCGACCCCAAGCTCAAGATCCACATGTACGGCAAGGACGTGAAGCCCGGCCGCAAGGTAGGCCACGTCAACACCTACGGCGACGACCTGGACGACGTCCTCGAGCGCGCACGTCACGCAGCCGGTTACCTGAGAGGCACGATCACCGAATGACACCCGCCCTCCCGTCGCCCGACCACCACCCCTCAACGAGCGCTGACGCGCCCCCCTTTCCCTTGGTCGGCATCGTCATGGGGTCGGACAGCGACTGGCCGGTCATGGAGGCCGCAGCCCAGGCCCTCGACGAGTTCGAGATCGCGTACGAGGTCGACGTCGTCTCCGCGCACCGCATGCCGCGCGAGATGGTCGCGTACGGCGAGCAGGCGGCCGACCGCGGCCTCAAGGCGATCATCGCCGGCGCGGGCGGCGCGGCCCACCTGCCCGGCATGCTCGCCTCCGTGACCCCGCTGCCGGTCATCGGCGTGCCCGTGCCCCTGAAGTACCTGGACGGCATGGACAGCCTGCTGTCCATCGTGCAGATGCCGGCCGGCGTGCCCGTCGCGACCGTCTCCGTCGGCGGCGCGCGCAACGCCGGCCTGCTGGCCGCCCGCATCCTCGCCGCGCACGACGAGGAGCTGCTCGCCCGGATGCGCGAGTTCCAGCAGGAGCTCAACGACCAGGCCACCGAGAAGGGCAAGCGCCTGCGGGCCAAGGTCGAGGGCGCGAACGGCTTCGGCTTCGGGAAGTGACGGGCCACGTGAGCGAGCCGACCTCACTGGCCGCCGCCCGCGAGCTCCTGCGCGAGTTCCCGGTCGCCGACGGCCACAACGACCTGCCCTGGGCGCTGCGCGAACAGGTCCGCTACGACCTCGACGCCCGCGACCTCGCCGCCGACCAGCATGCCCACCTGCACACCGACATCCCCCGGCTGCGCGCGGGCGGGGTCGGCGCGCAGTACTGGTCGGTGTACGTGCGCTCGGACCTGCCCGACGCGGTGCCGGCGACGCTGGAGCAGATCGACTGCGTCCGGCGGCTCGTCGCCCGCCACCCGCGCGACCTGCGCGCGGCGCTGACGGCCGCCGACATGGAGGCGGCCCGCGCGGAGGGCCGGATCGCCTCGCTGATGGGCGCGGAGGGCGGTCACTCCATCGCCAACTCGCTAGGCGTGCTGCGCGGGCTGTACGCGCTCGGCGTGCGCTACCTGACCCTCACCCACAACGACAACGTGGACTGGGCGGACTCCGCGACCGACGAGCCGGCCGCCGGCGGCCTGACCGCCTTCGGCCGCGAGGTCGTGCGCGAGATGAACCGCGAGGGCATGCTGGTCGACCTCTCGCACGTGGCGGCGACCACGATGCGGGACGCCCTCGACGCGACGAGCGCGCCGGTGATCTTCTCCCACTCCTCCGCGCGGGCGGTCTGCGACCATCCGCGCAACATCCCGGACGACGTCCTGGAGCGGCTGCCCGCCAACGGCGGCATGGCGATGGTGACGTTCGTGCCGAAGTTCGTCCTCCAGGAGGCGGTCGACTGGACGGCCGCGGCCGACGACAACATGCGCGCCCACGGCTTCCACCCGCTCGACACCACCCCCGAGGCGATGAAGGTGCACCGGGCCTTCGAGGAGACCCGGCCCCGCCCGATCGCCACCGTCGCCACGGTCGCCGACCACCTCGACCACATGCGCGAGGCCGCCGGCGTCGACCATCTCGGCATCGGCGGCGACTACGACGGCACGGCCTTCACCCCCGAAGGGCTGAACGACGTCTCCGGCTATCCCCGCCTGATCGCGGAGCTCCTCGACCGCGGCTGGTCGGCCGCCGACCTCGCCAAGCTGACCTGGCGCAACGCGGTGCGCGTGCTGGGCGCGGCGGAGGACGTGGCGCGGGACCTGCAGGCCACGCGCGCGGCGTCCCACGCGACGATCGGCTCGCTGGACGGCTGACCCTCCGACGCGGGCGGGGGCGGCCGTCCCCCGCCCGCGTACCCCCGAACGCCTTGTCCACCGGGAAGAACGCCGCCCCCCGTGCGACGGTGACCGTACTGCTGATCGACGTACGGAGACCGTCATGGCCGACCTCCAGGACGAACTGCGGCCTCTTCCCGAGGCCGGCGAGCTGGACGCCGAGGCGCAGACGGCCCCTTCCCCGGGCGCCCCGTACACGCGCGGGACGCACAGGACCGAGGAGTCCGGCGCCACCGAGCCGGGGGCCGTCCCGGAGCCTGAGTCCGAGCGAGGACGCGGGCCGGAGCCCGGGTCGGAGCGGGGACGGGAAACGGGACGGGAAAGGGAGCGGGAGACGCAGGACAGCCCCTTGGAGCGCGCCCGGGCCCTTCTCGCCGCCCACCCCGTCGCCGACGGCTACAGCGGACTGCCGTGGGCCCTGCGGCACCTGCCCTGGTACGACCTCCAGCTCGGCGAGAGCGCCGTCGACACCGACGTGCCCCGGCTGCGGGAGGGCCATGTCGGCGCGCTGCTGTGGTCGCTGCATCCGCCCGAGGGCCTCGCCCCCGAGCGGGCCGTCGGCGCGACCCTGGAGCAGCTGGACCACGCCCGGTCGGTGATCGCCGCGCACCCCGAGGGGCTGCGGCTGGCGCTCAGCGCCGGGCAGGTCATCGACGCCCACCACTGCGGCCGGGTGGCCGTCGTGCTGGGCCCCGCCACGGCCGCGGCGGTGGACGGCTCCCTCGGCATCCTGCGGTCGCTGCACACGCTCGGACTGCGCGTCCTGACCCTCGTCGACGCCTCCTGGGCGGGTGAGTCGGGGCTGACCCGGTTCGGCGAGGAGGTGGTGCGCGAGATGAACCGGATCGGGGTGCTGGCCGACCTCTCCGGCGCATCCGACGCCACGATCGGCCGTGTGCTGGCGCTGTCCAAGACGCCGGTGCTGTGCACCCGCTCCGCCGCCCGCGCGCTGCGCCCGCACCCCGGCAACCTGCCCGACGGCCTGCTCGCCGAGCTGGGCGCGGCCAAGGGGCTGTGCCTGGTGCCGCTGACCGCCGAGCAGACCGGCCCGAGCGTGCGGGACGTGGCCGACCACCTCGACCACGTCCGCGCGATCGCCGGCCCGGACTGCGTCGGCCTGTCCGGCACCTACGACTCCGGCGCCGCCCACCCGCAGGGCCTCGCCGACGCCTCCGGCTATCCGCACCTGATCGCCGAGCTGCTGGGCCGCGGCTGGCCGGAGACCGACATCGCCCTGCTGACCTGGGGGAACATGCAGCGCGTGTTGCGCACGGCCGACTTCGCGGCCCGGGCGGCCCGTGACCGCAGGGAGCCGCCCACGGCGGGAGTCGCGCGGCTGGACGGCCGCCAGGACGCCTGACCCGGCGCCCGCCCCGCGCGGGGCGGCCCGTTCACACGTGTTCGATGCGGCACAGGCAGAACGGGTGCCCGGCCGGATCGGCGTACACCTGGAAGTCCTTCTTCTCCCGGTCCTCCAGGTCCAGCGGGCGGGCGCCCAGTGCCAGCACCCGCTCGTGGGCGGCGTCCACCTGCTCCCAGGTGGCGCCGCCGTCGAGGTCCAGGTGGAACTGCTGCGCGTTGCGGTCCGCGCGCGGCCACTCGGGCGGGGTGTACCCCTCGACCTGCTGGAACGCGATCCTGGGGCCGCCGGGGACGCGCAGCACGATCCAGTCGTCCTCGCCCTCCTCGGCCTCCGGGGAGCCGCCCAGGACCGCCGCGTAGAACGCGGCCAGCGCGCCCGGGTCGGGACAGTCGAGGACGACGGAACGGAATCGGGCTACGGGCGGCATGGAACCCTCCAGGACGTCAGCACGAGCACAGGCAGAACGGGTGCCCTGCCGGATCGGCGTACACACGCCACCCGCGCGAGCGGTCCTCCGCGTCCAGCGGCTTCGCGCCGAGGGCGAGCACCCCGCGCTCGGCCGCGTCCAGGTCGGCCACCGTCAGGTCCAGGTGGAACTGCTGGGAGTGCTCGGGCGCGGGCCAGGCGGGCGGGGTGAACCCGGGGGCGGCCTGGAAGGCCAGCGACCGGCCGTCGGGCAGTCTCAGGTCGACCCAGTCGTCGTCGCCCTCCGTGCTGCCGCCCAGCACCTCGGCGTAGAAACCGGCCAGCGCGCGCGGGTCGGGACAGTCCAGAACGACGACGCCCAGTTCGGCGAGAGCCATGACGCTCCTCCTCGAGTCGAAGTTGCCCGCTCCCGGTTACCTATAGATGCGGATAACCGGTAACGGTTACTGCATACTCCCGCATCGGCGGTAACGTCGCAAGCATGAGTGAGCGATCGGCCGCGCCCGGCGACCTGGCCCTGGTCGAGTCCCTGGTGAACACGCTGGACATCGAGTCCGGCGCCGACGCGCTGGACACCGCGCAGGGCCGGGCGAGGTTCGGGATCGCCGAGGACGAGGCCGCGCACGCCCGCGAGCTGCGGGAGTCCCTGCGCGCCGCCCTGCTGGCCCACGCGGGCCATCCGCCGCACCGCGCGGTGACCCCGCTGAGCGACCTGCTCGCGGCCGCGCCCCTGCTGGTGACGGTCGACGCCGATGACGGCTCCGCCCGCCTCGCCCCCGCACCGGGCGGGGCAGCGCTGCTCGCCCGCACGGCGACCGCCGTGGCGCAGGCCCTCGTCGAGGGCACCTGGTCCAGGCTGAAGGCCTGCGAGGCCGTCACCTGCCACTGGGCGTACTACGACCGCAGTCCGGCAGGCCGGGGCCGCTGGTGCTCGATGCAGGTCTGCGGGGCCCGGGCCAAGATGCGCCGGTACCGGTCGAAGTGACCCGCTGGGCGGATCAGCCCGCTGGGCGAGGCGATCCGCGGGGCGAAGCAGCCGGCTGGGCGCAGGAGTTCACCCGGCGGGGAGTTCACCCGGCGAAGGAGTTCACCGGCCGTCGCACAGGCCGGTGGTGCAGAATGCAGAAAGACGCCGGTTCGGCCGACTGAGCCTCGGCCGAACCGGCGTCGCCTGCACGCGCCCCGCAAGAGCCCCCGCGCCCTCTGGCGTCCCGCGGCGCCCCGCGAGCCCGCGGGTGTCAGGCCGTCGGGCGGCCCATCCCGCGGTAGGTCCAGCCGGCCTTGCGCCACAGCTCCGGGTCGAGCGCGTTGCGGCCGTCGAGGATCAGCCGGGTCGTCGCCACCTCGCCGAGCGCCGCCGGGTCCAGCTCGCGGAACTCCCGCCACTCGGTCAGGTGCAGCACCGCGTCCGCGCCCCGCACGGCCTCCAGCGCCGAGGGGGCGTAACCGAGGGTGGGGAACAGCCGGCGGGCGTTCTCCATGCCCTTCGGGTCGTACACCGTGACCTGACCGCCCTGCAGATGGATCTGCCCGGCCACGTTCAGCGCGGGGGAGTCGCGGACGTCGTCCGAGTCGGGCTTGAACGTGGCGCCGAGCACGGCGACCCGCTTGCCCAGGAACGACCCGCCCCCCAGCGCCTGCCGAGCCAGCTCCACCATCCGCCCCCGCTGGCGCATGTTGATCGAGTCGATCTCGCGCAGGAACGTCAGCGCCTGGTCGGCGCCGAGCTCGCCGGCCCGGGCCATGAAGGCACGGATGTCCTTGGGCAGACAGCCGCCGCCGAACCCGATCCCCGCCCGCAGGAACTTCTTGCCGATCCGGTCGTCGTACCCGATCGCCTCGGCCAGCTTGGCGACGTCGCCGTCCGCGGCCTCGCACACCTCCGCCATGGCGTTGATGAAGGAGATCTTGGTGGCGAGGAAGGAGTTCGCGGACGTCTTCACCAGCTCGGCCGTGGGGAAGTCGGTGACGACGAACGGCGAGCCCTCGCCGACGGGCGTCTCGTACACCTGCCGCAGCAGCGCCTCGGCCCGCTCGGTGCGCACGCCGACGACGATCCGGTCCGGGTGCAGCGTGTCCTGCACCGCGAAGCCCTCCCGCAGGAACTCCGGGTTCCAGGCGAGCTCGGCGTCCTCACCGGCCGGCGCGAGCTCGGCGACCATGCGGGCCAGCCGGTCCGCGGAGCCCACCGGCACGGTCGACTTGCCGACGACCAGCGCGGGCCGCGTCAGATGCGGGGCGAGGGAGGCGAGGGCGGACTCGACGTACGACATGTCGCACGCGTACTCGCCGTGCTTCTGGGGCGTGTTGACGCAGACGAAGTGGACGTCGCCGAACGCCCCCACCTCGGCCCAGTCCTGGGTGAACCGCAGCCGCCCGCTGGAACCCTCGAACCCGGCGACGTGCCGGCGCAGCAGCTCCTCGAGACCGGGCTCGTACATGGGCGTCTCACCGCGCTCGAGCATCTCGATCTTCTCGCGCACCACGTCGAGAGCGAGCACCTCGAATCCCAGCTCGGCCATGGCCGCGGCGTGCGTGGCGCCGAGATAGCCGGTGCCGATCACGGTGATGTTGAGGGCCATGAATGCTCCAGGTGGGGGATGCCGGTCGCTGCGCGCCCGAGCATAGTCGGGGCGTGCGGACGCCCTTCACCGGGCAGATCACGGGGCGGGACCCCTGTCGCCAAGGTCACGTATCACCGGGCTCGGCGGCGCTTTAAAATTTGAGTTACTTAACGGTAATTAGCACGGTGACCGCAGCGTCTTTGGAGCGTGAGACACCTTGGCCGGATCGGCTGATTTCGACCTGTACCGCCCGTCCGAGGAGCACGACATGCTCCGCGACGCCATCCGTTCGCTCTCCGAGGCGAAGATCGCGCCGTTCGCCGCCGCGGTGGACGAGGAGTCGCGCTTCCCGCAGGAGGCGCTGGACGCGCTGGTGGCCAGCGACCTGCACGCGGTGCACGTCCCCGAGGAGTACGGCGGCACGGGCGCCGACGCCCTCGCGACGGTCATCGTGATCGAGGAGGTGGCCCGCGTCTGCGTGTCCTCCTCGCTGATCCCCGCGGTCAACAAGCTGGGCTCGCTCCCGGTGATCCTCTCCGGTTCCGAGGACCTGAAGAAGAAGTACCTGTCGCCGCTCGCCAAGGGCGACGCGATGTTCTCGTACGCGCTCTCCGAGCCGGACGCGGGCTCGGACGCCGCCGGCATGAAGACCAGGGCGGTCCGCGACGGCGACCACTGGATCCTCAACGGCGTCAAGCGCTGGATCACCAACGCAGGCGTGAGCGAGTACTACACGGTCATGGCCGTGACGGACCCCTCGAAGCGCTCCAAGGGCATCTCCGCCTTCGTCGTCGAGAAGTCGGACGACGGCGTCTCCTTCGGCGCGCCGGAGAAGAAGCTCGGCATCAAGGGCTCCCCGACCCGCGAGGTCTACTTCGACAACGTCCGCATCCCGGCCGACCGCATGATCGGCGAGGAGGGCACGGGCTTCGCGACGGCGATGAAGACGCTCGACCACACCCGCATCACGATCGCCGCGCAGGCCCTCGGCGTCGCCCAGGGCGCCTTCGACTACGCCAAGGGCTACGTCCAGGAGCGCAAGCAGTTCGGCAAGCCGATCGCCGACTTCCAGGGCATCCAGTTCATGCTCGCCGACATGGCCATGAAGATCGAGGCGGCCCGCCAGCTGACGTACGCGGCGGCGGCCAAGTCCGAGCGCCTCGACTCCGACCTCACCTTCCAGGGCGCGGCCGCCAAGTGCTTCGCCTCGGACGTGGCGATGGAGGTCACCACGGACGCCGTCCAGCTCCTCGGCGGCTACGGCTACACCCGCGACTACCCGGTCGAGCGCATGATGCGCGACGCCAAGATCACCCAGATTTATGAAGGCACGAACCAAGTCCAGCGGATCGTGATGGCGAGGAACCTTCCGTAGTCGTCCGCGCGGGAAGACAGGCCCCGGCACGGGTGTGCCGGGGCCTTCGTCGTGCGGGCGCTCAGTCCTCGAGCCCCTCCGAGATCCGGCGCTCGCGCAGTTCCATGATCGCCCGGCGGCGGGCCAGACGGTGGGTGCGGCGGATCTGGGCCTCCTGGAAGCGCCGCTTGTCGCGTTCCGTCTCGGGGAGGACCGGCGGGACCGTGCGCGGCTTGCCGTCGGCGTCGACGGCGGCGAACACCAGATAGGCCGAGCCGACCTGGGTGGCCGGGGCGGACTCGTTCCAGCGCTCGGCCAGGACCCGCACGCCGACCTCCATCGACGTCCGGCCCGTCCAGTTGACCTGCGCCTTCACATGGACGAGATCGCCGACGCGGACCGGCTCGAGAAACGCCATCTCGTCCATCGACGCGGTGACGGCGGGTCCGCCGGAGTGCCGGCCGGCCACGGCGCCCGCCGCGTCGTCGACGAGCTTCATGATCACACCGCCGTGCACCGTGCCCAGGAGGTTGGTGTCGTTGTGGGTCATGATGTGGCTGAGGGTGGTGCGGGACGCCGACGTGGGCTTGCCCGGGATGTCCGGGGTGCTGCCCGACTCCGCTGCGGTGACCTGGTCTGTCATGTCCTCCACCTTATGGTGCGGGGGACAAGCCGGGACTTTGTGTCAGCTTGGCAACAGCGGGGCCCTGATTCTCCGACGGCCCTTGTACGGCACACAGCACTGCCCTGCACACTGGTCCGCATGAACGATTGGCCCGAGGGATGGTCCGACAGGGACCGCGGCAACCGGTACGGCGGCGGCAGCGCGAACGCGCAGCCCGAGAGCCCGCGAGTCATGCGGCAGGTCCGCCGCGGCCCGGCCGCGCCGCCGCAGGGCGCCGGCGTCCCGCCGCAGCCGTCGTACGTCAACGGCCAGGGATACGGCGACTACACCGACGCCCGGCAGACCGGTTACGACAGCGGCTACAACACGGGCCAGGTCTACGGTGACGGCGGCGGGGGGAGCGGCGGATACGCCGGCGACGAGCCGCGGCCCGCGCCGAACTGGCGCCGCCGCATCAAGTGGACGGCGATCACCGTCGTGACCGTGCTGGTCGTGACGACGGTCGGCACCTACTTCTGGGCCGACGGCAAGCTCAAGCGCGAGGTCGACCTGTCGAAGGTCATCGACCGGCCCGAGGGCGGCGACGGCACGAACTACCTGATCGTCGGCTCCGACAGCCGCGAGGGCATGTCCGCCGAGGAGAAGCAGAAGCTGCACACCGGCTCCGCCGAGGGCAAGCGCACCGACTCGATGATGATCCTGCACGTCGGGTCGGGCGGCGACACCCTGATCTCGCTGCCGCGCGACTCGGACGTGGAGCTCCCGACGTTCGTCGGCTCGGAGTCCGGCAAGACGTACAAGGGCACCGGCCGGCACATCAAGCTGAACGCCGCGTACGCGACGGACGGCCCCGAGCTGCTGGTGCGCACGATCGAGTTCAACACCGGCCTGCGCATCGACCACTACGTCGAGATCGGCTTCGCCGGCTTCGCGAGCATCGTGGACGCGGTCGGCGGCGTCGAGATCACCATCGACAAGGCCTTCAAGGACAAGTACTCGGGCGCCGACTTCCAGGCGGGCAAGCAGACGCTGAACGGCGAGGAGGCGCTCGCGTTCGTCCGCACCCGCCACGCGTTCGCCGCGTCCGACCTGCAGCGCACCAAGAACCAGCAGAAGTTCCTCGCGGCCCTCGCCCACGAGGTGGCCACCCCCGGCACGGTCCTGAACCCCTTCAAGCTGTACCCGACGATGAGCGCGGGCCTCGACTCCCTCATCGTCGACAAGGACATGGGTCTGTACGACCTCGGGTCCATGTTCTTCGCGATGAAGGGCGTCAACGGCGGCGACGGCACCTCGCTGAACATGCCGATCTCCGGCTCCTCCGGCGGCAACCTCGTCTGGGACAAGGCGAAGGTCAAGCAGCTGGTCAACGAGCTGAACAACGACGAGAAGGTCACCGTCACCGGCAACTGACCCGGACCACCCGCTCAGCGAAAGGGGCGCCCGCACCGGGCGCCCCTTCTCCGTGGCCTGGCGGGGTGGCGTCACATCGTGGCGCCCGCCATCGTGCGGCACATCTCGGCGCAGCGGCGACAGGACTCCGCGCAGCGGATCATCTGGGGATCGTCCGGCATGGCCATGCACGCCTCGGCGCACATGTCGCACGCCTTGGCGCACATCGCGCACATCTCGGTCGCCATGGGCGAGCGTCGCATCATCATGTCCGCGCACATGCGGGTCGTCTCGGAGCAGTCCAGCAGCGCGCGCATGATCTGCATCTGGGCCTGGCCGCCCATCTGCATGCAGGAGCTCATGGTCTCCTCGCACATGCTGTGGCAGGACATGCAGGCCTCGACGCAGTCCTGCATCTGGCTGCTCATGGCGTTCATGGTTCCGGGCCGGGTCATGGCTCCTCCTCGTGGTGAGGGGCCCGTGCGGGAGTGAGGGGGGCCGGGCGGGCCCGTTGCGTGCCCTTCCATCCCTACGCCCTCCCGCGGACCCTCGCCATCGGGGACCGCCGCCCCCGCGATCCGCGCACCTAGCCGCAGCCCACCTCGTCGCCGCGTACGACGGCGAAGTCCCCGTGCTCTGCATCGGCCGCGCGCACCGTGCGCACGCCCCGGAAGTCCGCGCCGGCGGTCACTCTCAGCGTCGGCCCGAGCCCCTTGACGGCCCGCAGCTCGCTGTGCGGCAGGGCGGTCGCGAGGGACTTCGCGGAGCGGTCCCAGCGCGGGTCGTAGGAGACGACCGTGCGCAGGACGGTCGGGTCGGCGGCGCTGACCGGCTGCCCGGTCGTGCGAAAGCCCGTCGCCGCGAGCGCCGCGTCCACCCGCCTGCCGAGTCCCGTGGTGTGCGTGCCGTTCTCCACCTGGACGCGGATCTGCTGCGGCGCGACGTCCACACGGGCGACCCCGCGGTCGAGCCGCCGGGCGTGCGCGGCGAGGGGCTTGTCGTCGCGCAGGGCGCGGAAGAGGCGCCGCGACTTCACCGCGTCCCACTTCAGCGTCGAGCCGACCCCCTTCACGAAGTACGCCATCTCCCCGACGGGCACGGTGACGAACTCGGAGGAGGACGGCGAGAAGGTGCGCATCGCCCTTCCGAGGTCCAGCAGTTCCTCCGCGCCGAAGCCCCGGTCGGCCCGTACCGAGCCGAGCACCGCCCGCGTCACGTCGCGGAACCTCAGCGGGTTCAGCAGGACCCCGGAGGAGGTCGCCCGGTCCAGCAGGGCCGCGAGGAAGCGCTGCTGTCGCTTCATCCGGCCGAGGTCGGAGGAGGCGTCCGCGTGCCGTGAACGCACGTACTGCAGGGCCTCGCCGCCTTCGAGGGTGTGCGCGCCCGGCTCGAGGTCCAGGCCGGTGTACGCGTCCTTCAGATGCGTCGCCGTGCAGATCTTCACGCCGCCGAGCACGTCCACGGTCTTCATGAAGCTGGTGAAGTCGACCTCCAGATAGTGGTCGATCTTGACGTGCGTCATGTTCTCGACCGTGCGGACGGTCAGCTGCGGCCCGCCCTCCGCGTACGCCGCGTTGATCCTGATGGGGTGGCCGTGGTGCTCCCTGCCGGTGACCTGGTCGGTGTGCGGCGGGGTCTGGGCGTAGGAGTCGCGCGGGAGGCTGACCACGCTGGCCCGCTCCCGGTCCTCGGAGACGTGCACGATCATGATCGTGTCGGTGCAGTGGCAGGGCGCCCCGCCCAGGCGGTAGCGGCGGCGCTCCGCCGCGCCGATCCGGTCGCGGCCGTCGGTGCCGACCAGCAGCACGTTCATCCCGTGGCCGGCCCGCGGACGGTTCTTCATGTCCTTGAAGGGGTCGACCCGGGCGATGCCGGCGTCGAGGCTGCTGATCACCGAGTGGCCGATGCCCGCGGAGGCGAGCAGCACCACGGAGAGCGTGGTCGCCGCCCGTACGGCCCAGCGGGGGCGCCGTCGTCGGGCGGGATGAGGGGGCACGCGGCGCTGCGGGCGGGGGCGGCGCGGGATCCGGGGCGGTGTGGCGGGCATACGGGCACCTCCGGGCGGCGGCCGTGGGTGGGGGGAAGCCGTTGGAACGGTAGGCCCATACGATCTGCCGACCGGTGCAGCACACCCGGCGGGGCGGGCGCTGTCCCCCGTTCGCGGTAACGTGAGCCCCCTATGAACGCCAAGCCCGACGTGCAGCTCCCCGCCGTGTCCGTCATCATGCCCGTCCTCAACGAGGAGCGGCATCTGCGCGGAGCCGTCCAAGCGATCCTCGCGCAGGAGTACGCCGGCGAGATGGAGGTCGTGATCGCCATCGGTCCGTCCACGGACCGGACGGACGAGATCGCCGCCCAGCTCGTCGCCGAGGACTCCCGCGTGCACACGGTCCCCAATCCCACCGGGCGCACGCCCGCCGCGCTGAACGCCGCGATCAAGGCCTCCCGCCATCCGATCGTCGTCCGCGTGGACGGGCACGGCATGCTCTCGCCGAACTACATCGCCACCGCCGTGCGGCTCCTGGAGGAGACCGGAGCGCAGAACGTCGGCGGCATCATGCACGCCGAGGGCGAGAACGACTGGGAGCACGCCGTCGCCGCGGCCATGACCTCGAAGATCGGGGTCGGCAACGCCGCCTTCCACACGGGAGGGCAGGCGGGCCCCGCCGAGACCGTGTACCTGGGCGTCTTCCGTCGGCAGGCGCTGGAGCAACAGGGCGGCTACAACGAGGAGTTCATCCGCGCCCAGGACTGGGAGCTGAACTTCCGGATCCGCGAGGCCGGCGGTCTCATCTGGTTCTCGCCGGAGCTGAGGGTGTCCTACCGCCCCCGGCCGAGCGTGAAGGCGCTCGCCAAGCAGTACAAGGACTACGGGCGTTGGCGGCACGTCGTGGCCCGCTACCACGAGGGCTCGATCAACCTGCGTTACCTCGCCCCGCCGACGGCGGTGTGCGCGATAGCCGCCGGGATCGTCGTGGGGGCCGTGCTCACCCCGCTGGGCTTCGTCGTCCCCGGCGGCTATCTGGCGGCGATCGTCGCCGGGTCGCTGCCGGCCGGCAGGGGTCTGCCGGCGAAGGCGCGGCTGCAGATCCCGCTCGCCCTCGCCACCATGCACATGTCGTGGGGCCTCGGCTTCCTGACCAGCCCGAAGACGCTGGCCAGGAAGGTCATCGCGTCCCGTCGGCCGGCGGTCCTCACCGCGAGCTGAGCGCCGTCCTGTGTCGCACGCCGACGGTCTGCGACACGGGCATGACGCCGGGCGCCGCGGCAGGGGTGATCACGTCCGGCCGGGGGCCCGCCGTCGAGTGACGGCGAGCCGACGGCCGGGCTACCAGCGGTAGGGCGCGTACACGTCCATGCAAGGAGTGCTGTCCGACCCGTTGATGGCGTCGGCGTTGTCGGGGATGTCCCCGGCCTTCGGCGCCGACTTCTTCGGATAGGCCGTCCCCGAACGCCAGTCGGCGCCCACGACGACGGTGACCCCCGAGACGTCGCTGGTCCGCTCCACCGACGTCAGCGGAATCCCCAGCGCCTGGGCGACACGCTGGGCGTCGCCCTCCAGGTCCGCGCTGGGATAGCGGACGACGGTCCGGTCCATGTCGAGCAGCGCCGAGGAGTCGGCCACCGCCTGCGTGAACCCCTTGCCGACGAGCTGCTGCGCGATCGCGCCGGCCCGCCGGGGCACCGCGGCCTGGGCGCCGGTCCGCGTGCCGTTCTCCACCTGTACGGCGATCTTGTCGGCGGCCGCCGCCGGGTCCTTGGAGACCTTCTCCCCGGTCGCAGGCTTCTTCGTGTCCGAGGCCTTGCCGTTGGCGTCGAACGGCACGTCGTCCCGGATCATCGCCCACACCTTCTCGGCGTCCGAGCCGGCCGGCACCACGTGGTTGCGGTCCTTCGGGTC
This sequence comes from Streptomyces sp. NPDC001027, assembly GCF_040299045.1. NCBI lineage: Bacteria > Bacillati > Actinomycetota > Actinomycetes > Kitasatosporales > Streptomycetaceae > Streptomyces > Streptomyces sp. NPDC001027. Next base: position 30,286 of record NZ_JBEPBI010000045.1, on the reverse strand, counting down.
CTCGACGTTCGGCATCGTCGTCATGGTGATGCGGTCCGTCGGCACCGTCTTGAGCTGCATGCCCAGGTCGTACAGCTTCTTGACCGTGCCGATCTCCTCGGAGACCTTCAGCGACTTCGTGGCCGCCTCGGCCAGGTCCATCAGCCGGCCCGTGTCGGTGAAGACGTTCTGGCTCTTCAGCGTGCGGATCATCGAGTTCAGGTACATGTGCTGCGCCCTGGCCCGCAGGAGGTCGCTGCCCCAGGCGTGGCGCGTGCGCAGCCACTGGAGCGCCTGCTTGCCCTCGACGTTCTTCGTGCCGGCCTTCATCTTCAGGCCGGAGCCCCCGCGGTCCCACACGTTCTGCTTCACGCAGACCTCGACGCCGCCGATGGCGTCCGCCATCCTCACCACGCCCGAGAAGTCGATCGTCATCCAGTGGTCGATGTAGACGCCGGTGAGGTTCTGCCAGGTGGCCAGCGTGCAACCGGCTCCACCGCGGGCCAGCGACTCGTTGATGATGGTGTTGATCTTCGGGTAGGTCTTGCCGGTCTCCGCGTCCTTGCACCTGGGGATGTCGACCCGGGTGTCACGGGGAATGCTCACCACCGCGGCGCTCTTGCGGTCGGCGGACAGGTGGATGAGCATCTGCACGTCGCCCAGCGGCGGGTTGCCGCGGTTGTCCCTGCTGCCGCCCAGCGCCACGTTCTCGTCGGAGTTACGGCTGTCGGAGCCGATCAGCAGGATGTTCATCGGCGTCTGCCCGGCCGGGTTGGCCTCGGTCTTCCTCGCCTTGGAGTCGCCGCTGCTGCGCTCGCCCTTCTGGATGTTGCCGTTCAGGTGCTGGTAGTAGAGGTATCCGGCGCCGGCCGTCCCCGATATCACCACCGCGAGAACTATCGCGGACCAGCGAAGGACACGCCGTCTGCGCCGAGGGCGGTCGGTTCCGTGCCCCTGTCGGCGTCGCCCGCTTCCGCCGGCGCCGCCCGCCTCGCCCGACGCGCTCCGGTCCTGCGGTGCGAGGGACATCGTGTCCTCGACTGCGGAACCCTCTCCCTGCTGCACCCTGCTCTGCCCCAACTTCGTGCCCCTCCCCACCCGTTACCCGACAACTGCGCTCCCCGCCCGGACTTCCCCCGGATGGCGAGAGCGCACCTTGTCGGCTCATTCGTTCCGACACCCGTTCGCAACCTGTCAGACCCTTCCAGGTCCGGAGCCGGTTGGCCGCGCATCGGTAAAATCACGGTCCGGCACGGCCGCCCACGCGCTGCCGGATCGGCGTGCCGTCGGCACGGCGGTGCCGGTTGTCAGACAGATGTGCGTCCCGAATGGTTGCGTTGCGCGCCGGACGACACCGCACGGACGCCGGCGGCCGGACGCCCGAAGGCCCCGGCCACCCGCTCCACGAGACGGGGGAGCGACCCGGGGGTCACTCGTCCCACCGGCTCAGCTGGCGCACTGGACCTTGTCCGCCGTGGACTTCTGCACATCCGGCGTGGCCACCGTGGAGGAGTTCATCTTCACCCCGGCGCCCTTGAAGTCCTTGCCCAGGATGAGGGTCATCGTCGGCAGCCCCTGGGCGTTGGTGACGCTCTTGCCCGGCTTCATCGCCGACCCCGACAGGCCCATGATGTCGGCCAGCCGACGTGCCTGGTCCGCCTGTTCGGGCGCGTACTCGAGCGTCGTCGTGTTCTGGACGGCCCCCGCGTTGCCGGCGTTCTCGGACTTGCTCACGTCCGCCTCGGTCTGCAGCCAGGTCAGCTCCTCCTGCGCGCTGCCGCCGGGGGCGCCGCCGTTGAGGATGCGCACCCGCACGTCCGAGGCGGCGGACTTCGTGCCCTTCAGACGGGCGGCGATGGCGGCCTTCTCCTTCGCCTGCTCCTTCTTCACCTCGGTGAAGGACGTGTCGTTCTTGATCATCTGGAAGACCTGGGGCGCACGCGTCTGGTCGACGACGACGGTCGCCTTGACCTTCTCGGCCGGGTTGTCGATCACGGGCACGGTCAGGAACGTGATGTTCTTCGGCGGGACCTTCTTCAGCTGCAGCGCCACGTCCTTCAGCGTGCTGACCTTGCCGATGCCCGTGTCGACGGTCAGCGCCTTCGTGGCGGCCTCGGCCAGGCTCACCAGTTTCGTGGGGCTGGTGAGGGTGTCGCTGGAGGACATCTTGCGCATGAGGGAACTCAGGAACTGCTGCTGCACCTTGATGCGGTCGAGGTCGCCCTGGTTGCCGAAGCTGTGCCGGGTGCGCACGAACGCCAGCGCCTGCTCACCCTCGACCACCGACTTGCCGGCGGGGAGCTTCAGCTTCGACTCCTTGTCGTTGACGGAGTGCGCGAGGCACACCTCGACCCCGCCCACCGCCGTCGTCAGCGTCTTCACCGCGTTGAAGTCCGCCATCATGAAATGGTCCACCGGAATGCCGGTGACCTCCGTGACGGTGCGCATGGTGCAGCCCGCGTCCCGGCCGTCCTGGCCGAGGCTGGTGTTGAAGCGGACGTTCTGCGTGCCGCCGATGTCCTTCTCGCTGCCGTCGGGCTGCTTCGTCGGGCAGACCGGGACGTCGACGATCAGGTCGCGCGGAATGCTCAGCGCCGTCGCGTTCGTACGGTCCTTGGACACGTGCAGCAGGATGTTGGTGTCGGCGTGGCCGACGCTGCCCTTGTCGCCGTACCCCTCGTTGCCCTTGCCCGTGCGCTTGTCGGTGCCGATGATCAGGATGTTGAAGGCCTCGTCCTTGCTGAAGCCGCTCTTGCCCGCACTGCCGACGTCCGTCGTCGTGACGTTGCCCTCGAGGTGCTTGAGGTACAGGTAGCCCGCCCCGGCGACGCCGACCAGGACGAAGGCCATGGTGCCGCCGGTCCACACCAGGATCTTCTTCGCCTTCGACTTCTTCTTCACCGGCCGCCGGCCGCGCCGGTTCGCCGGCTCCTCCGGCGGCGCGCCCCGGCGCCTTCTCGGGCCGGGGACGTCCGCGCCCTGCGACCTCTCGGGCGACGACGACTCCCGGTCGGGCGCCACCGTACGGCCGCCCGCCCGGTCCGGGCCGGCGACCCGGCCCGCGACGGATCCGCGCGGTCCGGGGACGGTCGACTGCGCACCGGAAGCGCCCAGTCGCAGTTCGTATTCGCCGGTGTCCGGGTTGAGTACCCACTGGTCTGCGGGGTCGATGTCGTCCGCCCGCCCACGGCTCTGCGCGTCCACGATTGTCCGAATCCTCCGTCGGGGCCACGCGGCGCCTTTCCCCCCTCTAAGGCGCTCGGGTCTCGGTCACTCGGTGCGCGACCCCGGGAAGGACCTCGCGGCCGGGTGCACCGGATCGCTCACACTATCCGCCCGGTTCGGCGTCGAGCGACGGCCGTGACAAAGTCCACGCCCCTACAAGCGGGCAATCCGCCCCATTTCCTGGAACTCCAGTTCCCCGAAAGAGCTTCCCTTGGCAAGCGCTTTACCCGCAGTCGTCCGCGGCGGCGGTGTTCCCGCGGAAGGTGGGAGCGGGCGGAGAGGGCGAAACCGTCCCGTAAGCCGTCCCGCCCGCCCCCCGCCTGTTGTACGGAGTGTGTTCGTCCGACTCCGAAAGGGGCGCGTTCGTGGGAATCTTCTGAGAAACCACGATCGGCGTGTCGGTCCGCAGCCGGTCGAAGAGTTTCTCGGCCTCGGAACGCACCAGTTGGTCACGGTTCGGGTCATGGACATATGACTCACGCGGAACCGTCAGGAACTGCACATTTTCGATAGGGATGTGCCGTAGACCGCGCACGAGTGCATACAGACCGCGCAGACTCGCCAGATCCGGGTCGGTGGTGAGCGAGGACGTGGCCGCGTCCAGCAGCGGATACAGCTTCACCGGGTTCAGCAGGACGTCATTGCTCTGCACCTTGTTGACGAGCGCCCCGAGGAACCGTTGCTGCCGGTCCATCCGCTCGGTGTCGCTGCCGTCCCCGAGCGACTTGCGGGCCCGCACGTACCCCAGCGCCTGCTCCCCGTTCAGCGTGACCTTCCCGGCGGGCAGCCGCAGCTTGGCGGCCTTGTCGCTGATCGGCGCCTTCAGACAGACCTGCACCCCGTCCACGGCGTCGACCATGTCCTTGAAGCCGCTGAAGTCCACGACGACGTGATGGTCGACGCGCACTCCGGTCAGCTTCTCCACCGTCCGGATGGTGCAGGCCGAACCCCCGCTCTGGAAGGCGTAGTTGAACATCGCGAACGTCGGCTGTGCCCGCTTGCCGTCCCGCCGCAGGCACTCCGGCACGTCCACCATCAGGTCACGCGGCAGCGAGACGGCGGTCGCGCTGCGCCGCCCGGCCGCCAGATGCAGCAGGATCGTGGTGTCGGACCGTTCCGTGCCGGAGTCCCGCCCGTACTTCTCGTTCCCGTCCCCCGAACGCGTGTCGGACCCGATGAGCAGGATGTTCTGCGCGTCCTTCACCAGCGAGGTCGGCCGCTCCTTCGCGTACCGCGCGAGCTCCGCCGCGGCCGCGTCGTCGGGCGTGATGTTCCCGTCGAGCTTCACGTAGACCGCCCAGCCGGCCACCCCGACCCCCAGCACGACCACCGCCCCCGCCGCCGCCCCGTACCGCAGCCACCGCCGCCGACGCCGCCGCGCGAGCCCCCGCCCGTCGGCGGACGCCCCCACCCCCGGCCCGAGGGGCCCGCCCCCACCACCGGAGTACGTCACGTCGGATCCACCCTCCCGCACAAGCGCGCAGAGCTGCTCCCCCGACGATCCCCCGAACCCCCAGCCGAGTCCCCCCGAACCGATCCGAACGGGTGACGGCAACCATCGGACGAGGGCGCCTTCTCGGCGGGGGCGAGCAAATCCAGCCCGCCCGGCCTTCGAGGACGGCGCCTTCGCGGGCGGGCGCGCGGAACGGTGTGCGGGCGGCGCCTTCTTGGCGGGGGCTCACACGATCAGCCCGTCCGGCGTTTGAGGACGAGGCCCTTTCGGGGCCGACAGCGCGGGCCCGGGGGCGGCAGCCCCCGACCACGCCCGCCGCCGTGGCCGACGTCGACCCATGGCTACCGAGCCGTGGCAGACACCCGCTCCGCCTCGATCCGCCTGGCGACGACCTCCTCCTCGGCCTCCGCCAGGTTCCTGCACAGCACCACCGACCCCCCGCTCGCCAGCGGCGCGTAGAGCCCGGCGCTGAGCCCCTCCCAGGTGTCGTAGGGCAGCCCCGACAGCAGCCGCGCCCCGGGCCCCGTCAGACCCAGCCCCGCCGCCTCCGCCCGGGCCCGTTCCACGATCTCCGCGCCGGTGTACTCCGCGCCCGCCACGATCAGCGCGGGCTCATCGGGATCCACCGGACCGTAGGGCGCGAAACGGTCCCCGAAGCTCGGGACGTTCACGGCGTAGTCGTCGTACCCCTCCGGAGGGCCGGGCATGAACCGGCGTCCGAGCGGGGCGAGCGACAGCGCGTACCGCTCGCCCCGGCAGGCCAGCCCCGCCTCGAACCGGCCGGGCCCGGCGACGACGACGTCGGCCCGCGCGGGGTCGCCCTCCACGTCCGCGACGACGCCGACCGAGGCGCACGCCAGCAGCCACACCGCCGTCTGCCAGTGCGCGGGCAGCAGCAGCGCGACCCGGTCGCCGGGCTCGACGGAGAGTCCGTCCTGGAGGAGATTGGCGGTCTTGGCCACCCAGTTGGCGAACGTGGCCACGGACAATTCGACCCGCTCGCCCGTGGCGTCGTCGTAGAAGGTCACCAGGGGTCGCGCGGGATCGGCGGCGAGCGCGGAACGCAGCAGGTCGGCAGGGGTGCGATCGGTGGCAGTCACCCGCGCAAGCGTACGCGCCGCACGCACCGGGGGACCGGTCGCGGGGCCCGCTCCGGGCCACCGGTTCGGCCGAACGCATCCCGACGGTCCGTCAACTTCCCGATGGACAGAAATGTATGACTATGTCCAGGATCGGTGGCATGCGTGGATTGCTTGCTACCTCGATCGGTGTCACCTGTGCGGCGGCTCTCGCCCTCCCGCTGACGCCGCCCGCCAACGCGGCGACGGTGCGACCCGCGCCGACCGCGGGGGCGGCGACCACCGGGACGACCAGGGCCACGAGCCCCGACACCGCGACCACGGGATCCCTTCCCGACCGCCCGGAGCTCCGCGAGCTCCCCGAACTCCCCGACCACTCCCGACTTCCCGACCACTCCCGACTCCCAGACATCCCCGACCTCCCCGGCAGCACCCAGTCGCTGCCGCTGGCCCCCCTCGGCCGCGACCGCGCCCTCCCCGGCGCGGCGGTGGCCCAGGGGCTGCCCCGGCGGGACGTCCGCCGCTTCTCCCTCCTCGGCGTCGTCTGGGACGACCCGGCCGCCGAACTGCACGGTCGCGTCCAGGTCCGTATCCGCCGGACCGGCGCCGACGCCTGGTCCGGCTGGCAGGACGTCGAGACCCACAACGCCGACCACGGCGCCGATCCCGGTACGGCCGAGAGCGCCTCCGGGCGGGTCCGCGGAGCCACCGCCCCGCTCTGGGTCGGCGACTCCGACGGCGTCGAGGTCCGCGTCCATCCCGACACCGAACGCCGTACGGAGGACACGGCCCGGGGCGCTCAGACCCTCACGGCCACCGCGCCCCTCCCCTCCGGCCTGCACCTGGAACTGGTGGACCCGGGGGCGGCGCCGCCCGCGCAGGCCCAGGCCGGCCCGCCGCGCGGCCGCACGCTGACCACCGGCGCGCGGCGGGCGGGCACCGCCCCCGAGCCCCCGGAGGCGTCACAGGTCCCGGACGACTTCAACCCGACCGATCCGACCGATCCGACCGATCCGACCGATCCGACCGATCCGGCCGATCCGGCGGACGCCGTGGACGCGCCGAACGCGGTGGTCGCGGCGGACACGTCGGACGCGACCGACACGAAATCGGCGACCGGGCTGTCCGCCGAGGTGGCCGAGGCCTCCGCGGCCAACGTCGCCCTCGCGCCGCTCGGCGCCGAACAGATCCCGGCGCTGGACCGTGCGGACACCGAACGCGAACTGCTCGACCTGCGCGGGGCCGAACTGACCGCGGCCCAGCGGGCGAAGCCGTACATCGGCCCGCGCCCGAGCATCGTCACGCGCCGCGGCTGGGGCGCCGACGAGAAACTGCGGGAAAGCGGCTTCCGCTACACGACGAAGGTGAAGGCGGCGTTCGTCCACCACACGGCGTCCGGCAACAGCTACTCGTGCTCGCAGGCCCCGTCCGTCATCCGGGGCATCTACCGCTATCACGTCAGGAGCATGGGCTGGCGCGACATCGGCTACAACTTCCTCGTCGACAAGTGCGGCCGGATCTACGAGGGCCGTGCCGGGGGAGTGGCGAAGCCGGTCCTGGGCGCCCACACCCTCGGGTTCAACTCCAACAGCATGGGGATCGCCGTCCTCGGCACGTTCACGTCCGCCAAGCCGAACTCCGCCACCGTCAACGCCGTCGCCCGGCTGACGGCATGGAAGCTCGGCCTCTTCGGGGCGAACCCCAAGGGGAAGACCTATCTGACGTCCGGGGGCGGCAACCTCTACGCGAAGGGCAGGAGCGTACGGATGAACGTGATCTCCGGCCATCGTGACGGGTTCGCCACGGAGTGCCCGGGCAAACAGCTCTACGGCAAGCTCGGCTCGGCCCGCTCCACCTCGGCGGGCTACCAGGGCCGCTGACGCGCGGAAGCGCGGAAGCGCCGACGCGCCGACGCGCTGTGACGTCCCGGCCGACCGGCTCGCACCCGGTCGGCCTCGTCGTCCGCAAGAACCGGGACACCGGGACACCGGGACACCGGGACACAGGGCCGCCGACGGCCTGCAAGTCGCCGCACGACGGTCTGCATACACTGGCCGGTCGAAAGACAGTTCGGCCGGTCCCGGCAGGAAGCAGAGACGAAGGTGACAGAAGCGATCCTCCTGGTCGGCGGCAAGGGCACCCGGCTGCGCCCCCTCACGGTGCACACGCCCAAGCCCATGGTCAGGGCGGCGGGGGTGCCCTTCCTCGCACACCAGCTGGCGCGGGCGAGAGCGGCCGGCGTGGACCATGTCGTCCTCGCGACGAGCTATCTGGCCGAAGTGTTCGAACCGTACTTCGGCGACGGCTCGGCGTTGGGCCTGCACCTCGAGTACGTGACCGAGGACGAGCCCCTCGGCACGGGCGGCGCGATCCGCAACGTGGCGTCCCGTCTCACCTCCGCCCCCGAGGACCCGGTGCTGGTCTTCAACGGCGACATCCTCACCGGACTGGACATCGGACGCCTGGTGACCACGCACGAGACGACGGGCGCGGACGTCTCCCTCCACCTGACCAGGGTCACGGACCCGAGGGCCTACGGTCTCGTGCCCACCGACGAGACGGGCAAGGTACTCGCGTTCCTGGAGAAGCCGCAGACGCCCGAGGAGATCGTCACCGACCAGATCAACGCGGGGGCGTACGTCTTCCGCCGCGCGGTCATCGACACCATCCCGGCAGGCCGCCCGGTGTCCGTGGAGCGCGAGACGTTCCCCGGTCTCCTCGCGGCCGGCGCCCGTCTCCAGGGCATGGTCGACTCGACGTACTGGCTCGACCTGGGCACCCCGGCGGCCTTCGTCCGAGGCTCGGCGGACCTGGTCCTCGGTCGCGCTCCGTCCCCTGCGGTCCCCGGCCGCTGCGGCGACCGCCTGGTCCTGCCGACGGCACAGGTCGCGGCGGACGCGAAGCTGACCGGCGGCACGGTGGTGGGCGAGGGCGCGTTCGTGGCGGAGGGCGCGCGGATCTTCGGCTCGACGATCCTCCCCGGCGCGGTCATCGAACCCGGCGCGGTGATCACCGACTCACTCGTGGGGATCCGGGCCCGGGTGGGCGAACGCTCCGTCCTCACCGGCGCGGTCATCGGCGACGGGGCGGTCGTCGGCGCCGACAACGAGTTCCGCGAGGGCGCGCGGGTGTGGTGCGACGCGAGAATCCCGGCGGGCGCGGTGCGCTTCTCGTCGGACCAGTAGCACTCGTCCCGGGCAGGGACCGGTTCCACGCGGGCCGAGGGCCTGGGGGAGGAGGCGACGAAGGGACGGGGGACGGGGCGAATCCGCTCCCGTCGCGCTCACTCCATCCCCGGCCCGATCCGATCCCCCGGCCCGCGCGCGGGGCGCCCTGGCGGAGCGTCGCGCGGGGCGCCCTGGCGGAGCGTCGCGCGGGGCGCCCTGGCGGAGCGTCGCGCGGGGCGCCCTGGCGGAGCGGGCCCCTCACAACGTCCCGATGTCCCAGCGCGGCATCTTCGGGGCCCGTCGAGCCGGCGTCCGCCCGCTCAACAGGATCAACCGGACCGCGCGGTGCCGCTGCCCCGCGTACGGCTCCAGCAGCTCCAGCATCACCGAGTCGTCGGCGTCGCGGTCCCCGGCCAGCGCCCATCCCACGATCCCCGGCAGATGCAGATCCCCCACGGTCACCGCGTCCGCCGCGCCGTGACTGCGCTGCACGGTCTCCGCCGACGTCCACGGCCCGATCCCCGGCACCACCTCCAGCCGGGCCTGCGCCGCGGCCGGCTCCATCCGCACCGACTCCTCCAGCCGCCGCGCCACCCGGACCGCCCGCAGGATCGTCGACGCCCGCTTGTCGTCGACGCCCGCCCGGTGCCACTCCCACGACGGGATCAGCGCCCACGTCCGCGGCGCCGGCATCACCCACAGCCGTCCGTCGGCCGCGGGTCCGGGCGCCGGCTCGCCGAACTTGCGGACCAGCAGCCGCCAGGCCCGGTACGCCTCGTCCGTCGTGACCTTCTGTTCCAGGATCGACGGGATGAGCGACTCCAGCACCAGCCCGGTCCGCGTCAGCCGGAGCCCCGGACGCCGGTGCCGTGCCGTGGCCACCACGCGGTGGCGGGGCTCGAAGGCCTCCGGCGCGTCCGCGGCCCCGAGCAGCTCCGGCAGCTGCTCCAGCAGCCACTCGGCCCCCGGGCCCCACGCCTCGGCGCGCACCGCCCCGTCGCGGGCGGCCACGCGCAACGTCCCGGGCCCTGCCGGGGTGAGGCTGGCCCGCCACACGGACCCGTCCGGCGTCGCCCGGAACGTGGGATCGCCCGGCCCGCGGCGCAGCGGCCCGAGCACCAGCCCGAGGTCGAGCGGCCCCTCGGGCGTCCAGTGCCGCACCCGCCCCGGCGCGGAAGCCTGCCGCGGCACCCCGGCGGGCACGCCGACATGACCGCCGCGCACGGTGGCGCGGGTGGGCCGGGGAGAGAAGCGTCCTGCCACGAGTGAATTCCCGGGTCGTACGAAAGGGAGCCGGACGAGAGTAGACGCCGGTCGAGAGAGGGGCCGGTCGGACGAGAGTAGACGTCGGACGAGGGGGCCGTCAGCGCACCTCGACGAAGTCGGCCACCTCCCGCTCCCCGCGCGCCCGTGGCTCCTCGGCCGCGTGTCCCACCGCAACCGCGCCCATCGGGTCCCAGCCCTGCGGCAGTTCGAGGACCTCCCGGACCACGTCCCGGCAGAACATCGTCGACGACACCCACGCGGACCCGAGTCGCTCGCCGGCCAGTGCGACCAGGAAGTTCTGCACGCCGGCGCCGGCCGCCACCACGAACATCTCCCGCTCGGCCGCGTCCCGCCGGGCGTCCCCGTAGGTGTGCGAGCCGTCCATCACGAGACAGGGGACGACGAGATACGGCGCGTGGCGCAGGACGTCGCCCCGCCGCACCCGCTTCGCGATGGACTCCTCGGACTTCCCGTCCCGGCGCAGATCGGCGATCCACGCGTCCCGCATGGCGTCCAGCAGCCGGACCCTGGACGCCTGCGACTCGAGCAGCACGAACCGCCACGGCGTGGTGTGGTGCGGCGCCGGCGCGGTGACGGCGGCCGCCACGGCCCGCCGGACCGCTCCCGGGTCGACCGGCTCGTCGGTGAAGGAGCGCACCGTCCGCCGCTGGGTCACGGCCAGCCGGACCGCCTCGGAGGTCCCGAGGCGGAACATGTCGTCGCGCGCGCCGCGCACCATGGCCCGGGCGCCCGCCGCGGCCTGTTCGGACCCCGCCGCGTCGGACTCGGCCACGACGACGTGCCCGAGTCCGCGCACCACGGCCACGGGGAGCCCCGCGGCCTTGCCCTTCACGAGATCGCCCGCGGCGGCCAGCTCGTCCGCCGTGGCGACGACCGTCGCGCTCAGCGGATTGCCGTACGCGTCCGTGCCCCCGCGCAGGTCGTCCAGCACCCGCACGCCGGCCGCGCCGATCGCGACGTCCGTGAGCCCGGCCCGCCACGGCCGCCCGAAGGTGTCGGTGACGATGACGCCGACGTCGACGCCGAGCGCGTCCCGCAGCCCGTCCCGCAGGGCCCGCGCGGACGCGTCGGGGTCCTCGGGCAGCAACAGCACCGTCCCGGAGGGGGTGTTGGAGGCGTCGACGCCCGCGGCGGCCATCACCAGGCCCTGTCGGTTCTCGACGATCCGCAGCGTCCCGCGCCGGGCCACGACCCGGACCGTCTCGGCGTCGATCGCGGCCTCCCGGTCGTCCGCCCGGACGATCCGGCCCTCCGCCTTGGACACGATCTTCGAGGTGACGAGCAGCACGTCCCCGTCGGCGAGCCGTGGCTCGGCGGCGGCGATCAGCTTGGCGAGGTCGTCGCCCGAGCGCACCTCGGGCAGCCCGGGCACGGCCCAGACCCGGTAGCCGTTCTCGACGGACCCGCTCATGCGGCCCGCACCTCCTCCGCCAGCCGCAACGCCTCCCGCGCCATCTGCGCGGTCGCGTCGAGGTCCGTCATCATCAGCGGGACGGCCCGGCAGCGGACCCCGGCCGCCTCCACCTGCCCGACGGCGCCCGCGTCCACCGTGTCGACGAGCCAGCCGTCGAGCAGCCCCGAGCCGTAGTGCTCGGCCACCGCCGCCGCCGTCGACTCCACGCCTACCGCGGCGAGCACCTTGTCGGCCATGCCGCGCACCGGTGCGTCGCCGACGATGGGGGAGAGGCCCACCACCGGCACGCCGGCTTCGGCGATCGCCTCGCGGATGCCCGGCACGGCGAGGATCGTGCCGACCGAGACGACGGGATTCGACGGCGGGAAGAGGACGACGTCCGCCTCGGCGATCGCCTCCAGCACTCCCGGCGCCGGCTTGGCCTGCTCGGCACCGACGGGCACGACGGCCACCGCCGGCACGGACGCGCGCATCCGCACCCAGTACTCCTGGAAGTGCACGGCCTTGCGCTCGCCGTCGACCTCGACGGCGACATGCGTCTCGACGCGGTCGTCCGTCATGGGGATCAGCCGTACTCCCGGCTTCCACCGGTCGCACAGCGCCTCGGTGACCGCGCTCAGCGGATATCCGGCGCCGATCATCTGCGTCCGCACGATGTGCGTGGCGAAATCGCGGTCGCCCAGCCCGAACCACCCCGGCCCGGCGCCGTACGCCGCGAGCTCCTCCTTCAGGTGGAAGGTCTCGTCGGCGCGCCCCCAGCCCTGCTCCTCGTTGATGCCGCCGCCGAGCGTGTACATCACCGTGTCGAGGTCCGGGCAGACCTTCAACCCGAAGAGATGGATGTCGTCGCCGGTGTTGCCGATGACCGTGACGTCGGCGTCCGGCACGGCCTGCTTCAGACCGCGCAGGAACCGGGCACCGCCGATGCCGCCTGCCAGAACCACAATGCGCATGAGGGCAAGTCTCGCAGGCGGCGCCGACGGCCCGCCGCCAGGTTGTGGACGACGGCCCGCCTGTGGACATCCCGCTCACCCGCCGGTGCGCCCCGCCTCCCGCCCGGCGCAGTCGGCGCAGCCCGGGCACCCGGCCGGGGCCGCGCGAGCTACGCGCCGGCGACGCCCGCGTGGCCCTGCGCGCCGACGGGCGTGCACGCCACGGCGCCCACGTCGGCCGAACCGCTCCGCAGCTCGCTGAGCATGGGCATCTCCGTGAGTCCGGGGAAGTACACGTGCAGACTCACCGCGGGCTCCAGCGCGTCGTTGACGACCTCGTGCGCGTACCCGGGCGCGAACACGCGCTGGGCGCCCGCCGCGAGCACGCGCTTGCCGCGGTCCGTGCGCTCGGTGAGCTCGCCGTCCAGGACCGTGAGCACCCCGGAGGAACGGCCGTGGTCGTGCAGTCCGCTGCCCTGACCGGGCACCCAGGACAGCAGCCACACCTCGTAGCCGGGGCCGGTGCGCAGCCGGTGGTACCAGCGGGTCGTCGCGTCGTAGCGGACCAGGTGCTCCCACTGGGAGCGGTCGTCCGCGAGGGAGCGGGCCAGGCCGACGAACTCGGCCACCGTGGCGGGATGCTCGCGCGGCGCCTGGAGGAGGTGCGGGACTTCGAGGATGTCGCCGGCGATCTGGAGGTCGCTGTCGCTGTTCATGGGTGCGGTGGTTCCTCGGAGGAAGAGGCGGAAGAACGTGGGGGTCGGCGCGATGCCGTGTACCGTCCGCCCGGATCACGGGTGGATCAGCGAGGCCCTGGTGTGGGCCGGAGGAAGACGACGGCCGAGTCGCGGTGGACTCGCCGGGTGCAACTGGAGCGCGTTGGGCTCAACAGCTGGAACAGCGACAACAGCTACAGCGAACGCGGGCAGCACCGTGGGACCCGGCGGAGCCGGTCGAGGTGAGTGCCAAGTTCGCGAGCATGCCCACTAGGACAGCGGCTCACACCTTCACTGTCAACTCGACACCCAGGATGTGGGACGCGGTTCACCTCATCAGGTTCATCTCCGAGGTGAAAGGTTTGTGCACCCGCCGACCGGGACACATGGCGCACATGCCGGGCGCGCGAACCGCACGGCGAGCCGTGATCGGGCTGTGATCCGCTTCGCTTCCGCGCGCGTGCCGCAACGAGATCGAACCTCTGAACGTCCTACCCGTACAAGCACCGCGCGGGGCCGACGGCTCTCCGGGGCTTCATCTGCTTGTCAAGGTTTATGGCGATTTGAACACTTACCGCATGGCCTTGGTTCCGCAGAGTGAATAAGGGGCTCAATAGCAGATCTCGGCTTGACTCGCCCGGAGCAGCACACTTGTAATTTCACTCGTGTCGTTCAGCCGGAATCGGTAACGGCCACGTCACGGGGACGCGAAAGACAGAGCGAGGGGCGCACATGACCGAGCTGGTGCAGCAACTGCTGGTCGACGTCGACGACGCGGACGAGGAACTCGGCTGGCAGGAGCGCGCGCTGTGCGCCCAGACCGATCCCGAGTCCTTCTTCCCCGAGAAGGGCGGCTCCACCCGCGAGGCCAAGAAGGTCTGCCTCGCCTGCGAGGTCCGCTCCGAATGTCTCGAGTACGCCCTCGCGAACGACGAGAGATTCGGCATCTGGGGCGGCCTGTCCGAACGGGAGCGCCGCCGGCTGAAGAAAGCCGCGGTCTGAGCGCCGCCCGCTGGGCCGAGGAGCGGCGGACGGCACGCCGGCAGCGAGGCGCAGGGGTCCGAACGGCCCGTCGCAGGTGGGTTGTCCACAGGCGGCGGGCCGTCGTCCTGCCCAGCCGATAGTGTGGGCGCTCGTCCGAGACACCCCGCCGCCCCCACGCGGCGCAGGCGTCCACCGCAGTCCAGCGAACCGGGGCCCGTACCTCGATGTCCGTGCACAGCCACACGGCAGCCCGCCAAGACGGCGCTGCCACACCTGAGTTCCCGCGTCATGTAGTGACCGCGGTGATCGTCTCCCACGACGGTGCCCGCTGGCTGCCCGACGCGCTCGCCGGGCTGCTCGGTCAGGAGCGCCCCGCCCAGTCCGTCATGGCCGCCGACACCGGCAGCTCCGACGACTCCGCGCGACTGCTCGCCGAAGCCCTCGGCGACGACCGCGTCCTGCACCTCGCCCGGCGCACCGGGTTCGGCCAGGCCGTCGAGGAGGCCCACCGCACGGCCCCCGTCCTCACCCCCGAGGAACTGCCCTACCTCAAGCGCCCCAGCGGCTGGGACCCGGTCACCCGCACCTGGCGCGACGACGCCTACGACCTGCCGGAGCTCCCGCACGGAGAGCCCGTCCAGTGGCTCTGGCTGCTCCACGACGACTGCGCCCCCGAACCCGAGGCGCTCGCCGAACTGCTGCGCGTCGTCGAGAACGAACTCGAGCTCGGCCGTGACGACGTGGCCGTCGTCGGACCCAAGCTCCGCGGCTGGTACGACCGCCGCCAACTGCTCGAGGTCGGCGTCACCATCGCCCACTCCGGCCGCCGCTGGACCGGCCTGGACCGCCGCGAACAGGACCAGGGCCAGCACGACCACGTCCGGTCCGTGCTGTCCGTCTCCACCGCCGGCATGCTGATCCGCCGCGACGTCTTCGAACAGCTCGGCGGCTTCGACCGCCGCCTCCCCCTCATGCGCGACGACGTCGACCTGTGCTGGCGCGCACAGGCCGCCGGCCACCGCGTCCTCATCGCCCCCGAAGCCGTCGTACGGCACGCCGAGGCCGCCTCCCGCGAACGCCGCACCGTCGACTGCGCGGGCCGCACCAGCGCCTCCCCGCACAAGGTCGACAAGGCCGGCGCCGCCTACACCCTCCTCGTCAACAGCCGCACCGCCCTGCTGCCCTGGGTCCTGGTGCGCCTCGTCGTCGGCACCGTGCTGCGCACCGTCGCCTACCTCGTCGGCAAGGTCCCCGGACAGGCCGTCGACGAGATCCGCGGCCTGCTGGGCACCCTGCTGCGACCCGAGCGGATCATCGCCGGACGCCGCGCACGCGGCCGGGCCACCGTCGACAAGGACGAACTGCGCTCCCTGTTCCCGCCGCCCGGCGCGACCGTGCGGGCCACCATCGAACAGGCCGCCGGCGACCTCTTCGGCTCCTCCGACCCCGAGGCCGTCTCCGGCGCCGGCCGGCACGGCGGCGCCGTCGAGTCCGGCCCCGGCGGCGACGACGCCGACTTCCTGGAGATCGAGCAGTTCGCCCGCCTCAAGCGCATCGCCCGCAAGCCAGGCCCGGTGCTCTTCGTCGTCCTGCTGCTCGTCTCCCTCGTCGCCTGCCGCAACCTCCTCGGCGGCGGCGCGCTCGCCGGCGGCGCCCTGCTGCCCGCCCCGCCCGACGCCTCCGACCTGTGGGCCCGCTACACCGACGCCTGGCACGCGGTGGGCGCCGGCGGCACCGCGTCCGCCCCGCCCTACCTCGCGATCATCGCCACGCTGGCCACCCTGCTCCTCGGCTCGACCGGCCTCGCCCTCACGGTGCTGCTCGTCTGCTCGGTGCCCCTGGCCGGCGTGAGCGCCTACTTCGCCTCCCGGCCGCTCGTCTCGTCGCGTCTGCTGCGCGCGTGGGCGGCCGTCGTCTACGCCTTCCTGCCCGCCGCCACCGGCGCCCTCGCCGGCGGCCGCGTCGGCACCGCCGTCCTGGCCGTCCTGCTGCCGCTCATCGCCCGCGCGGGCGTCGCCGCAGCCGGCCTGACGCGACACGACGGCGGCCGCGGCAGCTGGCGCGCCACCTGGGCGTACGCACTGCTGCTGACCGTCACCACCGCGTTCACGCCGATCGTCTGGCCCATCGCCCTGGTCCTCGGCCTCGCCGTCCTCGCCCTGCGGCGCCGCGACGTCACCGCCCACGCCCTGCGCTTCCTGGCCCAGCTCGGCACGCCCCTGTTGATCCTCGCGCCCTGGTCGCTGACGCTGCTGCCGTTCGGCTTCTTCACCCAGGCCGGCCTCGATCACGGCCCGTCGGCCGCCACCGCGCTCGACCTGCTCGGCGCTAGCCCCGGCGGCCCGGGCACCGTCGAGGGCCTCATGCTGATCGGCATCGTGCTCGCCGCGCTGGCCGCCCTGCTCCGCTCCGAACGCCACTTCGGCGTCCTGGCGGCCTGGGCGGTCGCCCTCGTGGGCCTTGTCTTCGCCATCCTGTCCAACAAGTCCACCTGGGCCGGCCCCGCCACCCTCGTCTACGGCATCGCCCTCCTCGCCGCCGCCGTCGTCGGCGCCGAGGGAGCACGCACGCGTGTCGCCGAGCAGAGCTTCGGCTGGCGCCAGCCGGTCGCCGTCCTCATCGCCTTCGCCTCGGCCGCGGGTCCGCTGCTCGTCGCCGCCGGCTGGATGATCGGCGGCGCCGACGGCCCCCTGGAGCGCCGCGACCCCGTCCAGGTGCCCGCCTTCGTCGCCGAAGAGGCCGGCGACCGCGACCAGGCCCGCACCCTCGTCCTCGACAGCGACTCCGCCGCCCACGTCGGCTACATGCTGGTCCGCGGCTCCGGCGCACGCCTCGGCGACGCCGAACTCGCCGCGGCCGACGGCGAGAACGCCCAGCTCGACAAGGTCGTCGCCAACCTCGTCGCCGGCTCCGGCGCCGACCAGAGCGACCAGCTCGGCAAGTTCGCCGTGGGCTACGTCCTCGTCCACAAGGGCGCGCCACGCGAGGTCGCCCGCGTCCTGGACGCGACGCCCGGCCTGAAGCGGCTCAGCCAGCAGGACGGCAGCGCGCTGTGGCGGGTCGACCAGGAGGTCTCCCGCGCGGCCGTCGTCCCCGCGTCCGGCCAGGGCACACCGGTCCCGGTCGCCGCCGGGCCCGTCGACATCCACACCGCCCTCCCCGCCGGCGCCGGGAAACGCGTCCTGCGGCTCGCCGACGCGGCCGCCGACGGCTGGACGGCCACCCTCGACGGCAAGCCCCTCACCCCCACCACCGTCGACGGCTGGGCCCAGGGCTTCGAACTGCCCGCCTCCGGCGGCACGCTGGACGTCACCTACGACGACCCGTTCGCCCACACCGCATGGCTGTGGGCACAGGGCCTGCTCGCCGTGGTCCTCGTCGTGCTGGCCCTCCCCGGCCGCCGCCGCGACGTCGACGACGACCTCCCCGAGGAGGACGTCGTCCCCGCCCAGGCCGTCGAGGGCGAGGGCCGCCGCGCCCGCCGCCTGCGCGCCCAGGCCGAGGCCGAGGCCGAAGAGCCCGGCCGGGACGGCGAGTTCCCGGTCCCCCCGCAGGAGGAGCAGCCGTCGGCCCCGGTCCCCCAGCAGCAGTCCTACGGCGCCTGGAGCGAACCGGACCAGCCGGCCTACGCGGGCGCCGAGTACGGCGGCTACCCCGCCGACCAGTACCCGGGCGCCCAGCAGTACCCGGCGGGCGGCTACGACCAGCCGCAGCAGTCCTACGACCCCTACCAGGCCGGCGGCCAGTACGAGCCGTACGGCTACGACGGCCAGGCCCCGCAGGCGCCGTACGACCCGAACCACCCGCAGCAGGCCTACGACCCGCAGGCCTACGACCCCGCCGCCTACGGCCAGGGCGGCTACGACCCCGCCTACGACCCGGCCCAGCACCCCCACGGCGCCGGCAACGAGCGCCCCGACGGGAGCCAGCAGTGAACCGCACCACCCTGTCCCTGATCGCCGGCACGGTCGCTCTCGCCGCCGTCACCGGGTTCGCCGCGCTCGACCAGCCCGAGGCTCCCGGCCAGGACACCGCCAAGGCGGCCGCCGAACTGCCCGTGGAGCGCACCAGCCTGCTCTGCCCCTCGCCCAGCACCTCGGACCTCGCCGAGACGTCGTACACGTCCTTCACCCCCGTCACCAAGGGGACCGCCGCACGCGGCACGGCCGAACTCACGGCGGCGGCGGGGAACTCGGCCCCTCCGGCGGACACGGCGAGCGGCAAGACGGGGGACAAGGCCAGCGGCAAGAAGAAGGCGGCGAAGCCCGTCGTCGCCCCCAAGGCCCCCGGCACCCCGGCCGTCGGCGTCACCACGGGCGGCGACGCACCCGCACTCCTCGGCACCGCCGACGGGAAGTTCGCCCCCGGCTGGACGGTCCAGGAGACCACGGAGGTCGTCGCCGGCAGCGGTCGCGGCCTGCAGGGCCTCACCTGCACCGCACCCGACACCGAGTTCTGGTTCCCCGGCGCCAGCACGTCCGCCGACCGCACGGACTACGTCCACCTCATCAATCCGGACGACTCCGCCGCCGTCGTCGACATCGAGCTGTACGGCAAGGGCGGCGCCCTGGCGAGCACGGTGGGGGAGGACATCACCGTCCCCGCCCACTCCAGCGAGCCGATCCTGCTGTCCACGCTCACCCCGGAGAAGCAGGAGGACCTCACCGTCCACGTCAACGTCCGCAGCGGCCGCCTCGGGGCAGCCGTCCAGGCCCTGGACGCGAAACTCGGCGGCGACTGGCTCGCCTCCTCCACCGAACCGGCCGCCACCCAGGTCATCCCCGGCATCCCCAAGGACGCCACCGCCGTCCGCCTCATCGCCTACGCCCCCGGCGACGCGGACGCCGACCTCAAGGTGCAACTGGCTTCAGCCTCCGGCCTCATCACCCCGGCAGGGCACGAGACGCTGCACGTCAAGGCGGGCATGACGACCTCCGTCGACCTCGGCAACGTCACGCGCGGGGAGGCCGGCTCCCTGATCCTGACCCCGACGGACCGGTCGACGCCGGTGGTCGCCGCCGTACGGGTGCTGCGCGGCAAGGGCGACAAGCAGGAGTCGGCGTTCATCCCGGCGGCCGCCCCGGTCGGCGCGCGCGCGTCGGCAGCCGACAACACCGCCAAGACCGCCGTCCTGTCCCTCACCGCCCCCAAGGGCGCGGCCAAGGTCAAGGTCACCGCGTCCGCGGGCAGCGGCGGCGGCACGCCCGTCTCCCAGACGTACACGATCAAGGCGGGCGCCACACAGGAGGTCCGACCGCCCGTCCCCGCCGGTCTGAAGGGCACGTTCGCGCTGACCGTCGAACCCCTCACGGCCACCCCCGTCTACGCCTCCCGCACCCTGACGGTCACTCAGGAGGGCGTCCAGGGCTTCACGATCCAGACCCTGCCGGACGACCGGGGGACGGTGGCGGTACCGCAGGCCGACGAGGACGTCTCCGTGCTGCAGAGGTGACCCGAAAGGGTGGCTCCGTCCCCCGCAAGGGGGACCCCGGACGCCGCGACGCTCAGTCCTCGCCGTAGCGCGGATCCACCGTCTCGGGCGTCAGCCCCAGCAGCTCGGCGACCTGCTCCACGACGACCTCGTGCACCAGCGCGGCCCGTTCGTCGCGTCCCTTGGTGCGGATCTCGACCGGCCGCCGGTAGACGACGACCCGCGCCCGTCGCCCCTCACGCGCGGGGATCGTGCCGCCCAGCGGGACCGCCTCGTCGTTCCACGGCTCCGACGCCGCGTCCAGCCGCGGCACCTCAAGGACCATGAAGTCGATGTCGGTGAGCTGCGGCCATCGCCGTTCCAGCCGGTCCACGGAGTCCTGCACGAGGTCGGCGAACACATCGGCGCGACTGGCGGCCAACGGCACCTGGGGCGGTGCGACAGGCCCCCGCATCCCCCGCCCATGGCGATCGCGACGACGGGGTCCGGGGCCGGCGGCAGGGGGCGGTACGGGGCTCTCCATCACTACTGAAGCGTAGTCCCCGCGATGCCCCGGCGCCCCGCCCCCACACGGCTCCGCCGGCGTCCCGCCCGTCACGTCCTGTCGTCGGCCCACACGCGCCGTCTGTCGCAGGATGACCATTCCAGCCAAGGTTGGGCTCGAATCCGTATCCCTCCGAGACCGGTGAGCTCATGGCAATTGATGCCGTTTGTGCCGAGTGGTGACCGCGAGCCGACAGGTTCCCATCCTCAATCACTGGTGTTCACGCAGGTCAGCGGGGTATGACTGAACCGGCGCGTGGGGCGTTTCACAACCCGACACGGTGGAGTGACCTGGTGGAGAGTCGTCGCGGCCCGCTCAAGAGTGCGGTACCGTCCAACATCGTGAGCCCTGTACGTCGCTGTTCGCGCACCGCCTGCGGCCGACCCGCCGTCGCGACGCTGACGTACGTCTACGCCGACTCGACCGCTGTCCTCGGCCCGCTCGCCACCTACGCCGAGCCCCACTGCTACGACCTGTGCGCCGAGCACTCCGAGCGCCTCACCGCGCCGCGCGGCTGGGAGGTCGTCCGGCTCCTCGACAGCTCGGCCCCCGCCCGCCCCAGCGGAGACGACCTGGAAGCGCTTGCCAACGCGGTGCGCGAGGCCGCCCGCCCGCAGGAGCGCGCTGCCGGAGCCGGCGGCGGCCGACGCACGGCGGACCCGATGGAGGTCGCGCGCCGCGGCCACCTGCGGGTCCTGCGCTCGCCGGACAACTGAGCAGCCGCACCCGCCGCTCCCCTAACCCCCTCGGCGCCCTCCCTCGGCGAGCCCCCGCACCGCCCACCCCTCGTGAGGTACGGCGAGCAGGACGGCAACCGCTTTCTGAGCCTCAGCCGACCGGGACCAGACCGGGACCAGACAGGAACCCGGCCGGCGCCCGACCTGCACCTGACCGCGCATCACCCCGTCCCGGCGGCGACGAACCCCGCGCATCATCCGAGCCCGAGACCTTCCTCCTCGCCCCCACCACCCGCCCCGCCGGCGGCTCCCCGGCCCGCTCCGCCCGCCGTGCCGGACCCCCGCGGCCCCACCCTCACCAGCGGTACGCTGACCAGGCACGTCCGCACCCCCGGGAGCACACCCGCCCGTAACCGCGACTCGCACCTCGACCCGCAACCTCGAAGGGACACCCCATGCCGCTCGAAGCCGGCCTCCTGGAGATCCTCGCCTGCCCCGCCTGCCACGCGCCCCTCAAGGAGCAGGACACCGAGCTGATCTGCACGGCGCAGGACTGCGGCCTGGCCTACCCGGTGCGCGACGACATCCCCGTCCTCCTCGTCGACGAGGCCCGCCGCCCGGCATAACGCGCCCGCCGCGCCCCGCCCGGCGACCCGCGCCGCCCCCGGAGGCGCACCGCGCCCGGCCCCCCACACCCCCGGCCCCGAAACCGACGACGCTCCAGGCGATCGGAGACTGCCGCCATGCTCGACGACTCGCTGCTCGACACGCCGGAGGCCCTCACCGAGGCCGACCGCAGAGCCCTACTGCGCGGCGCGGCCGAAGCCGGCGCCCGCGTCCGCACCGCCGCCCGGCACGCGGCCGAGGCCGGCGTGAACGACCTGGCGCCAGACGGCCGCCCCCGCGCCATCCTCATCGCAGGACCCGGCGCCGCCGCCGTCTGCGTGGCCGACCTCCTCGGCACCCTCGCCGGCGCCGCCTGCCCCGTCATCCGGCTCGCGCCCACCGGCGTCGCCCCCGCCGCAGGCGCCCTGCGCTGGGAAATCCCCGGCTGGGCCGGCTCCGTGGACCTCCTCCTCATCGCCACCCCGGACGGCAGCGAACCCGGCCTCTCCCTTCTCGCCGAGCAGGCCTACCGCCGGGGCTGCACCGTCGCCGCCGTCGCCCCCGCCCGCTCGCCGCTCAGCGAAGCCGCCGTCGCCGCGCACAGCCTGTTCATCCCCCTGGCGACCGCCCCGTACGAACAGGACGAGCAGCCTCCCGTGGCCGCGTCCGCGCCCGGCGTCCTGTGGGCCCTGCTCACCCCTCTCCTCGCCCTCCTCGACCGCATCGCCCTGATCGCCGCCCCGCCCGAGGAGCTCGAGAAGGTCGCCGACCGACTCGACCAGGTCGCCGAACGCTGCGGACCCGCCGTCGCCACCTACAGCAACCCGGCCAAGACCCTGGCCGCCGAACTCGCCGACGCGCTCCCCGTGATCTGGACGGAAGGGACCTCGGCCGGCCCCGCGGGACGCCGCTTCGCCGCCGCCCTCGCCGAACTCGCCGGCCGCCCCGCCCTCGTCGCCGAACTCCCCGAGGCCCTCGCCGAGCACAACGCGCTTCTGGCCGGCCCACTCGCCGCCAGCGCCGACCCGGACGACTTCTTCCGCGACCGCGTCGAGGAACCGCCCGCCCTCCACGCGCGCGTGGTGCTGCTGCGCGACCGTCCGATCGGCGGCCTCACCGCCGCGCCGTCCGCCCGCGAACTGGCCCTCAGCCATGACACGCCGATCAGCGAACTCGAACCCGAGGAGGGCGGCGAACTCGTCACCCTCGCCGAGCTCATCGCCACCACGGACTTCGCCGCCGTCTACCTGGCGCTCGCCTCGGGAGCCTGACGCGACCGCGTAGCGGCCGCCGAACGACCGTCCACGGCCGACCGCCCCCGCCCGACGCCGCCCCCGCACGACCGACGACCGACAACCGACCGACAACCGACAACCGACCGACCGACAACCGACCGACCGACAACCGACCGACGACGGACGGGCAGCCAGAGAGAGACCGCATGGACCGCCTCGACAACACCGTCCGCCCCTACGCCTGGGGTTCCCCCACCGCGATCCCGCATCTGCTCGGCGTGGAGCCCACCGGCGAACCGCAGGCCGAGATGTGGATGGGCGCCCACCCGGGCGCGCCCTCCCGCACCGACCGGGGCACCCTCGTCGACGTGATCGACGCCGACCCGCGCCGCGAACTCGGCGAACGGACCGTCGCCAGATTCGGCCCCCGCCTGCCCTTCCTCCTCAAACTCCTCGCCGCCGGCGCCCCCCTCTCCCTCCAGGTCCACCCCGACCTCACCCAGGCCAAGGAGGGCTACGAGGACGAGGAGCGCCGCGGCATCCCCGTCGACGCCCCGCACCGCAACTACAAGGACGCCAACCACAAGCCCGAACTCCTCTGCGCCCTCACCGAGTTCGACGGCCTCTGCGGCTTCCGCGCCCCGGCACACGCCGCCGACCTCCTCGACGGCCTCGGCGTCGACTCCCTCAAGCCGTACGTCGACCTGCTGCACGCACAGCCCGAAGAAGCCGCCCTGCGTGAGGTGCTGACCGCGATCCTCACCGCCGACCCCGACGAGACGGCGCACACCGTCACCGCCACGGCCACCGCCTGCGACCGCCTCGGCGGCCCGTACGCCCCCTACGCCGGCATCGCCCACCACTACCCCGGCGACCCCGGCGTCATCGCCGCCATGCTCCTCAACCACGTCCGGCTCCAGCCCGGCGAGGCCCTGTTCCTCGGCGCCGGCATCCCGCACGCCTACCTCAACGGCCTCGGCGTCGAGATCATGGCCAACTCCGACAACGTCCTGCGCTGCGGACTCACCCCCAAACACGTCGACGTCCCCGAACTCCTGCGCGTCGTCCGCTTCGAGCCCGGCGACGCCGCCGTCCTGCGCCCCGAAGCCGCCCCCGACGGCGAAGAGGTCTACGACACCCCCATCGACGAGTTCCGGCTCTCCCGCTACGTCCTCGCCGCCGGCGCCCCCGCCCACGACCTCACCCTCCCCACCCCGCAGATCCTGCTGTGCACCGCGGGGGCCGTCCGCGCGGGCGCACACGCCCTGACACCGGGCACGTCTGTCTTCGTCCCCGCCGGGCACAAGGCCGAAGTGAGCGGTGCGGGTACGGTCTTCCGGGCCACGGTCGTCGCGTGACCCCCCTCGCGACGACCTGACGCAGCACCGCCGGAGGGGGCTGCAACAATGGCCCCCCGGCAAAGGACGGGCAAAGCCACAACGGGCCGCGCCCAGCACGGCGTACGCACGAAGGCGAAGGGACAACGCGAACACATGAGCGCGTCAGGCGGCACCAGGGCGATCGTGGCGGCACTCGGGGCCAACCTCGCGATCGCGGCATCGAAGTTCGTGGCGTTCGCGTTCAGCGGCTCGTCGTCGATGCTCGCCGAAGGCGTGCACTCGCTCGCCGACTCCGGCAACCAGGCCCTGCTCCTCATCGGAGGCAAGAAGGCCCAGCGCGAAGCGACCCCGCAACACCCCTTCGGCTACGGCCGCGAGCGGTACATCTACGCCTTCCTCGTCTCCATCGTCCTCTTCTCCGTCGGCGGCATGTTCGCCGTCTACGAGGGCTACGAGAAGATCAAGCACCCGCACGAGATCGAGCACTGGTACTGGCCCGTCGGCGTCCTCGTCTTCGCGATCATCGCCGAGGGCTTCTCCTTCCGCACCGCCATCAAGGAGTCCAACGAACTCCGCGGCAAGCTCTCCTGGTCACAGTTCATCCGCCGCGCCAAGGCCCCCGAACTCCCCGTCGTCCTCCTCGAGGACTTCGGCGCGCTCATCGGCCTCGTCCTCGCCCTCGGCGGCGTCGGCCTCGCCCTCCTCACCGACGACGGCATCTGGGACGGCATCGGCACCGTCTGCATCGGCGTCCTCCTGATCCTCATCGCCCTCGTCCTCGCCGCCGAGACCAAGTCCCTCCTGCTCGGCGAGTCCGCAGGCCTCGAGGACGTTCAGAAGATCGAGGCCGCGATCGTGGACGGCGACACCGTCACCCGCGTCATCCACATGCGCACCCTCCACCTCGGCCCCGAAGAACTCCTGGTCGCCGCCAAGATCGCCGTCGAGCACGACGACACGGCCACCCAGGTCGCCACCGCCATCGACGCCGCCGAGGCCCGCATCCGCGCCGCCGTCCCCATCGCCCGCGTCATCTACCTCGAACCGGACATCTACAGCGAGGCCGAAGCCGCCAAGGGCCCCGACGCCGACGCCACCCCCGGCGGCCCCAGCCGCCCCACGGCCGACCACTGAGCACCCCCTGACATCACCCGACAGGACCCCCGGCACGACACCGCCGGCGGGTCCTGTCGCCGTTCCGCACCCGCCCCCTCACCTCCACCGCCCGACCGGCCGGCCGCCCGGCCCACCGGGGCGATCCGACCCGACCCCGCTCGACCCCGCTCGATCCGGCCGGATCCGGCTGGATCCGATCGGATCCAGCCCGATCCGACGCCATCCGATCGGACGCGGACTGGGGCCGCCCCGCGCCCGCGGTGTAGCTTGGAACGGAGCCAGACGTCGCTGCTGATGGCGGTCGGGCGGTCCCCAGCGGACCGTCCGAGGGAGAGAGGGCCTCCGACGGACTGCGCTGCGCGCACGCGGGCATGCCTGTGTCCTCCATCGGGCACCCCTGTGTCCGCCGCCGCGCAGACCAGCCGTACCCACACCTCGCCCCGACCCCCGAGGAGCAGCACACCATGACGACTGTCGACAACCGACAGGACTTCAAGGTCGCCGATCTCTCCCTGGCCGCCTTCGGCCGCAAGGAGATCACCCTCGCCGAGCACGAGATGCCCGGCCTGATGTCCATCCGCAAGGAGTTCGCCGCCAGCCAGCCGCTGGCCGGCGCCCGGATCATGGGCTCGCTGCACATGACCGTGCAGACCGCCGTCCTGATCGAGACCCTGGTCGCCCTGGGCGCCGAGGTCCGCTGGGTCTCCTGCAACATCTTCTCCACCCAGGACCACGCCGCCGCAGCCATCGCGGTCGGCCCGAACGGCACGCCCGACGACCCGCAGGGCGTCCCCGTCTTCGCCTGGAAGGGCGAGACCCTGGAAGAGTACTGGTGGTGCACGGAGCAGGCCCTGACCTGGCCGAACAGCCCCACCGGCGGCCCGAACATGATCCTCGACGACGGCGGCGACGCCACCCTCCTCGTCCACAAGGGCGTCGAGTACGAGAAGGCCGGCAAGGTCCCCTCCGTCGACACCGCCGAGAACGACGAGCACCGCGTCATCCTCGAACTCCTCAACCGCACCATCACCGACGGCTCCCAGAAGTGGACCCAGCTCGCCTCGGAGATCCGCGGCGTCACCGAGGAGACCACCACCGGCGTCCACCGCCTGTACGAGATGCAGCGCGACGGCGCCCTCCTCTTCCCGGCGATCAACGTCAACGACGCCGTGACCAAGTCGAAGTTCGACAACAAGTACGGCTGCCGCCACTCCCTGATCGACGGCATCAACCGCGCCACCGACGTCCTCATCGGCGGCAAGACCGCCGTCGTCTGCGGCTACGGCGACGTCGGCAAGGGCTGCGCCGAGTCGCTGCGCGGCCAGGGCGCCCGCGTGATCGTCACCGAGATCGACCCGATCTGCGCGCTCCAGGCAGCCATGGACGGCTACCAGGTCACCACCCTCGACGAGGTCGTCGACAAGGCCGACATCTTCATCACCACGACCGGCAACAAGGACATCATCATGGCCTCGGACATGGCCAAGATGAAGCACCAGGCCATCGTCGGCAACATCGGCCACTTCGACAACGAGATCGACATGGCCGGCCTCGCCAAGGTCCCCGGCGTCGTCAAGGACGAGGTCAAGCCGCAGGTCCACACCTGGACCTTCCCCGACGGCAAGGTGATCATCGTCCTGTCCGAGGGCCGACTGCTGAACCTGGGCAACGCCACCGGCCACCCGTCGTTCGTGATGTCCAACTCCTTCGCGGACCAGACCCTGGCCCAGATCGAGCTGTTCACCAAGCCCGACGAGTACCCGACCGGCGTCTACACGCTGCCCAAGCACCTCGACGAGAAGGTCGCCCGCCTCCACCTCGACTCGCTCGGCGTCAAGCTGACCACGCTCCGCCCCGAGCAGGCCTCCTACATCGGCGTCGAGGTCGACGGCCCCTACAAGTCGGACCACTACCGCTACTGAGCCCGTAGCCCCGGTCCGCAGCAGCGCAGAGACAGGCCCCCGCACCCCCGTGTCGGGGGCCTGCCCCTACGCCGCCCGGACCGGACGCCGCGGCGCCCCGACCACCCGTCACACCCCAGGACCCCCATGCCCCGCGGCCGGTATTCGCTGCACGACCCGCACGACCACACCCTCCTCGCACACGAGCACTTCCACTGCGCCCCCGGCCCCTCCGGCTGGCGCTACGTGTCACAGCTGACGACCCCTGCCGGCGATCACACCGGCTCCGTCGACCTCACCCTCGACGACCTCGGCCGCCCCCTGCGCCTCGAACTCCACGCGAGCAGCTGGCAGGTACGCGGCGCAGCTCTGGACGGCGTCACCTGGGTCCGCACCGACCCCACCGGATCCCACGCCACCGAAGGCAACGTCCCCGCCCACGCCTTCACCGGCGCCTCGCCCGCCTTCCTCGTCGCCATCAGCCGACTCCTACGCCTGACCCCCTCCTCCCCGGCCACCCGCGTACGTCTCGTCGCCTTCACCGACCCCGTCCTCGCCCCACGCACCGTGGACCAGTCCTGGTCCCTGCTGAAAAGCGAAGCACACGCCACTGACAGCGGCCCCCTGACCGTGGACGAATACCAGGTCACCGCCCTGGACACGGGCGAACAGCACAGCGTGCACCTCGCCGGCGACGTCGTCCTCGCCGCCCCCGGCATCGACCTCGAAGACCTTGAAACACCCCCCTCGGCCTTCGACTGACCGCCACCCGGCCTACGCCGGCGGCACGAACCCGGTGCCCGGCCCCGCAGACCGGTCGACGACAGCCGGCCCCTCCGACGGAACCCCGGCCGCGCCCGCCGGCCGGACATACGACGCCGGCGGACCGTACGCCGGCGCCGCACCACCCGCGCCCGCCACCGGTACGCCCCCGAACGCCCGCCGCGCCTCCCGCACCTGCCGCTCCTGCACGACCGCCGCCAGATAAGCGGCAGGCGGCACCCCCTGCGGCGCCGGCGCCCCCGTGCACGCTGCGAGCTCGCCGGCCAGCCGCACCGCCATCGCCCAGCCGACCTGCGGATCCAGCTGGCCCATCCGTCCCAGGTACTGCCGGACCGCCAGCCACAGCCCGTCCGGCACCGCCGACAGATCGAGACCCTGGAACCGCCCCGCCAGCCAGGGCGGAGGCGGCTCCACGAAACCGGACCGCGCAGCGGGCACCCGCTCCCGCACCACCAACGTCCCGGCGAAGACGTCACCGAGCCGCCGCCCCCGCGCCGACACGAGCGAGGCGACACAGGCCACCACCCCGAGCGTCAGCAGAATCTCCACCACCCCGATCGCACCGCGCACCAACGCGTGCCGGAAACGGATCGGTCCGCCGTCGTCCCGAACCACCCGCAGACCGCAGGCCAGCTTCCCCAGCGACCGCCCATGACTGAGCGTCTCCACCGCTATCGGCCCACCCACCAGCACCAGCAGGAACGTGGCGATCGACAGAGCGATCTGCGCCGCGTCGTCCAAAGACGCCGTCGACACCACCACCACGACACTCACGACCACATAGGCCGTGACCGCAACCACGAGGTCCAGCAACGTGGCCAACCCCCGGCTGGGCAGCCTGGCAGGCCGCAGCTCCAACGCCACGGCCTCACCCGTCACCAGCTCACTCACGCCCGACATCCCTTCCCTGGCCCGCCCCGAGAACCGCCAGTCTGCCAAGCTGAGGGCACTTCGCGCCGCAGTACGACAAGCTGACATCCCACCGCCGGCCGCCGACGAACAGCCGAGGAGCAGGCACACCCATGGACCTCGACGTCTTCGTCTCAGCCCACCGAGCCGAATGGGACCGCCTGGACGCCCTCCTGCGCCGCCGACGCACTCTCACCGGGGCCGAGACCGACGAGCTCGTCACCCTCTACCAGCGCACCGCCACCCACCTCTCCCTCATCCAGTCCAGCGCCCCCGACCCCCAGCTGACCGGACGGCTCACCCAGCTCGTGGCACGCGCGCGCAGCACGGTGACCGGCACCCGCCGGGCCTCGTGGCGCGACGTGACGCGTTTCCTCACCCAGGGCTTCCCCGCCGCGGTCTACAGGTCACGGCACTGGTGGGTCCCCACGGCGCTGCTCTCCACCGCCGTCGCCGCCCTCTTGGGCTGGTGGATCGGCGTTCATCCGGAAGTACAGGCCTCGATAGCCGCCCCGGACGAACTGCGCGACCTCACCCGGCCGGGCGGCCTCTACGAGACGTACTACTCGAGCCACCAGGCTGCGGCGTTCGCCGCACAGGTCTGGACGAACAACGCCCAGGCCGCCGCTCTGTGTCTGGTCCTCGGCGTCTTCCTCGGCCTGCCGGTCCTCTGGATCCTCTTCCAGAACATGCTCAACCTCGGCATCGGAGTCGGCCTGATGTCCTCGGCCGGTCGTCTCGACACCTTCCTCGGTCTCGTCCTGCCGCACGGACTCCTCGAGCTGACAGCGGTCTTCGTGGCGGCCGGCACCGGACTTCGGCTGGGCTGGACCGTCATCGACCCGGGCCCCCGCACCCGGCGCACCGCGCTCGCCGAAGAAGGACGTGCCGCCGTCGGCATGGCGATAGGCCTCGCCCTGGTCCTGTTCGTCTCCGGTGCCATCGAAGGCTTCGTCACCCCGTCCGGCCTGCCCACCTGGGCCCGCATCACCATCGGCATCGCGGCCGAACTGGGCTTCCTGGCCTATGTCTACGTGCTCGGCGGGAGGGCCGCCCGGGCCGGCGACATGGGTGACGTCGAGGCGGCCGAGCGCAGCGCGACGGTGCCGACAGCCGCCTGATGTGCGACCGCCCCCTATGAACTGCTAGTCTCCTCTTCGCCTCGCAAACGCCGTTGACACGGAGTGCGTGAGGAGGTAGATTCGAACAGTTGCCTGGAACTGGACGCAGTCCGGTCGGCAAGGGTTAGTATCTGTCGGCCTCGTGAATCTCTGATTCCATAGAGGCCTCTCGACAAGTCGGAAATCGAATGGCCGGTCAGACCGCCCAGAAACTTCTGATAAAGTCGGAACCGCCGGAAAGGGAAACCGCGAGATAAGCGGGGAACCTGGAAAGCGCCGAGGAAATCGGATCGGAAACGGTCTGATAGAGTCGGAAACGCAAGACCGAAGGGAAACTGCCCGGAGGAAAGCCCGAGAGGGTGAGTACGAAGGAAGCGTCCGTTCCTT
>NZ_JBEPBI010000044.1:0-50630 GCF_040299045.1 Streptomyces sp. NPDC001027 | reverse complement strand
GCGGCGGCCCGCCCCCCGCCGGCGCGCCCCCGCATTCCGGGGGGGGGCCCCCCCCCCGCCCGGGCGCCCCCCCCCCACGCCCGTTTCCCTCGGCGACGACTGACAGCCCCCCTCGCCCGACTGGACGAGTCCCGTCCGGGGTACTCGCCCCTCAGGCGCTCCACGCCCTTCCCCTCCTGCGCGCCTCACCGGCGCCCCACAGGAACATCCCGGGGCGGGCACAGCGGGCCGCCGGATCATGAAGGAGAAGAGACCAGACCAGACCAGGGGCCGGCGAGGGCCGGGACGTGAAGGGAGCGGCGATGGATTCCACGGGGTTCGCGATCATGCTGTCGGTGCTGCTGATCGTCGGCGCGGTGGTGTGCGTGGTGACCCAGCGCCGCGACCGGCGGCGTCCCGCGTCCGGCCTGGACGCGGAGGCCGAGGCCCACCACTGGCTCGTCCGGCTGGCCGGCGGGCTCGTCCCACCGGACGTACGGGCCTGGGCCGGGGCCGACGCAGCCGCGGAGCGCTCGCTGACGCACGCGGCCGAATGCCACCGCGCGGCCCGGCGCCGACTGGCCACGGCCCGCACCCCCGCGGAGTACGAGGAGGCCACCCGGCTGGCGAAGACGGGTCTCGAGCACCTCACGGCGGCGCGCGCGGGCCTGGGGCCCCGCCCCGCCGCACCGCCCTCGCACGGAACGTCGTCGGCGCTCGCGTCCCGGTAGAACGGGCGCGGTGGGACGCGGTTCGGTCGGCCGGGGTTCGACGGGACGGGGGTCGGTAGGGCGGGATCTGGTGGGGCGGGCCTGGTAGGCAGGGCTCGCCGGGTGCTTCCGCCGTGAAGGGTTCCGGTAGGGCGGGTCTTGGTCGGGCGGGTCTCGGTAGGACCGGGCTCGCCGGGCGTCTTTGCCGTGAGCAGGCCGAAAACGAACGTGTGTGCCTGAGGGTCGCTGCCTGACCTTGCCGTTCCACAGGTCGTTCCCATGCCTCTGACAGCCCAGGTCCCTACCTTCGCGGCCATGACGGGAAACCACGAGAACAACGCGAGCAACGGGGACGTCACCGGCGGTCCGAACGCCACGGCCGGACGGCAAGGGCCGCGGCACAAGCGGGATCTGACGCGCCGCAAGGTCGTCGTGGCCGGTGCGGGCGCGGCCGTCGCCGTCGGCGCGGGCGGGGCGCTCGCCGCCGGCGCCTTCGCCGGGGAGAAGAAGCCCGCGAAGGGCGGCGCCAAGGCCACGGCCTCCGCCGGTTCCGCCGAGGCCTGCTACCTGCTCACCTCCGAGACCACCGAGGGCCCCTACTACATCGACGCCGACAAGATCCGCCGGGACATCACCGAGGACAAGGAGGGCATTCCCCTCACCCTCGCCCTGAAAGTGATCGACTCCCAGACGTGCAAGCCCGTCGCCGACGCCGCCGTCGACATCTGGCACTGCGACGCCCTCGGCGTCTACTCGGGCTACGAGAGCCTCTCCACCGGCGGTGGCGGTGGCGGCGGCGCCCCGACCGACGCGCCCACCGGCGCTCCGACCGGTGAGCCGCCCTCCGGAGGCGGGGGCGGCGGCGGTCACGAGGAGCCGACCGACGACGAGCGCTATCTGCGCGGCACCTGGAGGACCGACCGGCAGGGCCGCGTCACCTTCAAGACGGTGTTCCCGGGCTGGTACCGGGGCCGTACCGTCCACATCCACACCAAGGTGCACGTGGACGGGAAGTGGACCGACGCCGGGTACGAGGGCGGGCACGCCTGCCACACCGGGCAGTTCTTCTTCGACGAGACGGCCGTCCTCGCCTCGGCCGCGGTGGCGCCGTACTCCACCAGCACCACCGAACGCACCACCCTCGCCGAGGACACCATCTACGACCAGAGCGGCACCCAGGGAGGCCTGCTCAAGCTGAAGTACGACAGGAGGAACATCGCGAGGGGTGTGGTCGGCTCGATCACCATGGCCGTCGAGCCGGACGCCACCCACGACGGCGCCGGCGCCGGCGTCCAGCCCGGCGCGTCGGCCTCGTCAGGCTGACCGCCGCTCGCGCTCCGGGGGGCGTCCCGTTCACTCGTCCGGTGACGCCCCCTCCTCCAGCAGCCGTTCCGCGATGTCCGTCGACCAGGCCTGGGCCCACGCCCGCAGGTCCGTGAGCTGGTCCTCGCTGAGGCCGTACGCCTCGAACGCCGAGTCCGGGAAGTGGTCGGTGCCCTCCAGACGGGTTCGCAGGGCGGGCAGGTCGAAGTCGTCCCGGGCGTGACGGCGGGCCAGTTCCTCCAGCTCGGGATGGGTGAAGCGGGCGGACGCCGCCCTCGCGTCGATCAGGTCGACGGCCAGCCCCCGGTCGTAGAGCGCCCGGATCTTCGTGCCCACCGCGTCCCCCGGAGCGAGCGCCGGCCCGTACGGGGTCGCGACGGGCGGGCTCCAGAACGTCTCCTTGTGCAGGGCCAACCGGAGGACGGTGTCCGAGTCGGGGTCCGGCACGGTCAGGTGCGCGGACAGCGGGTCCGTGTCCTCGAGCGTCACCCCGTGACGGCCCGCGGCGGTGAGCGCCGTGCTCAGCGACTCGGCGAGCCGGGACATCGGCACCGCGCTCTCCGTCGCCAAGTCCACGTTGGCGTGCGGACGTTGGATCAGACCGTGTGCCTGCAGGGCGTAGCCGCCCGCCAGTGCCCAGGGGGCGCCGGGGGCGGCCGTCCCGAAGACCTCGGCCAGCAGGCGGAGGTGGGGTCGGAGAAGGTCCACCGGGTAGTCGTACCAGGTGACCGGGGCGCGGCGGGGGACGCGGGCTCAGATCACCCAGCCCAGCCCGTTTCCGCCCAGCAGGGTGAGGCTCTGCTGGGCGAGTCCGACCGAGGCGGCGGTGAAGACCCGGCTGCGGGCGGCGACGGGGCCGGCGGTGAAGCCGGGGAAGGTCCACACGGCGCCCGTGCCCCGCGTGAGTGTAGGGCGGACGCGGCGCGCCCCGTGTCGCGGCCGGGGGCGAGGACGCTATTTGGCCACGTACTGCGTGAGGATCGCCTGAACCTCGTAGATGTCGACGCCCTTGGTGAAGGTCTTCTCGATCGGCATGGACGAGCCGGAGACCCAGATCTTCAGCTCGGCGTCGAGGTCGAAGGTGCCGGCGGTCTCCACGGCGAAGTGGGTGATGCTGCGGTACGGGATGGAGTGGTACTCGGTCTTCTTGCCGGTGATGCCCTGCTTGTCGACGAGGATCAGACGGCGGTCCGTGAACATGATGGTGTCGCGGATCAGCAGGAACGCGGCCTGCACCTGCTCCCCGTGACCGAGCAGCCGCGCGTAGTCCTGCTGGGCCTGTGCGGGGTCGATGGGGTGTGCGTTGCCGAAGAGTGCCATGTGGGTCCCCCAGGTGAGGTGTGCCGGTGGGTGGGCGCGTCGGTGTGGACGTCGGTGCGGGCGGCGGTGCGGGCGTGCCGCCGTATCGCGTGCGCCCCCCCTTGTCCGGGGGCCGGTCCGGTCCGCCGATCTGCGGTGATCCCTCCCCCGTGGGGGCCGTTCGCCCCCGATGCGCACCTTAAGGGGGTGGTGCGGGAATCGTGAAGGCGTTTCCTCGCGAGGCGTCCGGGTCCGCCGAAAAAATTCTCGATCAGCGGCAACTCTTCACCGCACGGCGACCACTGACCGGTCGTAAGCCCGCTCCTCCCCGTAAGGATCCCCCCGTGGCAGCTGCCTCCCACCGCCGGTCCCTCCGCTCGCGCCGCGTCCTCGTTCTCACCGCCGCCGCGGTGGCCGCGGGCGTCGGCGCCGGAGTCGTCGTGATGAACGCGAACGCCTCGCCCGTCGACCTGTACCACCAGACGCTCGCGGCCAAGGACGGCTGGGGCTCCTCCGGCGCGGGCACCACCGGCGGCGCCAAGGCCGACGCCGCGCACACCTTCACCGTCTCCACCCGCGCCGAGCTGGTGAAGGCGCTGGGCTCGGCGTCCGACACCGCCCCCCGGATCATCAAGGTCAAGGGCAGGATCGACGCCAACACGAACGACGCCGGGAAGAAGCTGACCTGCGCGGACTACGCGGCGGGCGCCGGCTACTCGCTGTCGTCGTACCTCAAGGCGTACGACCCCGCCGTGTACGGCCGCTCGAAGCTGCCCTCCGGCACGCAGGAGAAGGCCCGCGCCGCCGCCCAGACCAAGCAGGCGAAGAACGTCGTCTTCAAGGTGCCCGCCAACACGAGCCTGGTCGGCGTGCCCGGCACGGCCGCCGGGATATCCGGCGGCATGCTGCTGATCCAGAACGTGGACAACGTCATCGTCCGCAACCTGAACTTCGCCGCCACCGAGGACTGCTTCCCGCAGTGGGACCCGACCGACGGTTCCACCGGCAACTGGAACTCCAACTACGACTCGGTCTCCCTGCGCGGCGCCACCCACGTCTGGGCCGACCACAACACGTTCACCGACGCGCCCCACCTGGACAGCGTCAACCCGAAGTACTACGGCCGCGAGTACCAGGTCCACGACGGGTCCCTCGACATCACCAAGAGCTCGGACCTGGTGACCGTCTCGCGCAACCAGTTCACCAACCACGACAAGACGATGCTGATCGGCAGCAGCGACAGCGAGCCGGCCGGCAAGCTGCGCGTCTCGATCCACCACAACGTCTGGAAGGGCATCGTCCAGCGCGCCCCGCTGGCCCGCGTCGGCCAGGTCCACATCTACAACAACCTGTACGACGTGACGCCCCTCAACGGCTACGCGACGCAGTACAGCATCAACTCCCGCGCCAAGGCGCAGGTCGTCGCCGAGGACAACTACTGGAAGCTGCCGTCCGGCGGCAAGGTCGCGAAGCTCCTCAGCGGCGACGGCACCGGCGCGGTCAAGGGCTCCGGCAACCTCGTCAACGGCACGGTGACCGACGTCGTCGCCGCGTACAACGCCGCGTCCTCGAAGGACCTGAAGACGACGGTCAACTGGACCCCGACCCTGACGGCGGGCCTGGAGACGTCGGCGAAGAACCTGCCGACCTCGCTGGCGACGACGACGGGCGCGGCCGTCCTGAAGTAGCCCCCCATACACGCGAGGGCCGGGAGACCACGAGCCCCCGGCCCTCGCGTCCCCACGCCGCGGGGTGGTTCACACACACGGCTCGCTTCGGGGACGGACGGCTCTCCTTACCGCTTTCAGTACCCCAGGCAGGTGATCTGGACGACGTAGACGCGTTCGCTGCGTACGACGACCTGGTATCTGAACATTTCCTCCGCACCGAAGGCGTACTCCCACTTCCAGCTCAACCGCGCACTGCCTTCATGGCTTCGTCCAGGACGGCGCTCAGCTCCCTCAGGGCCTCCTGGGCGATGGCGGCATCTTCGTGCTCCAGCCTGCTCTGTGCCCGTGCGAAGCGGGAGGAGAGGCCGGGGCGCCGGGCGATCTCGATGTCCCGGGCCCAGGTGAGGACCCAGCTCCGCACCGGGCTGAGGGACTGCCACTCCACGGCCTTGGCGAAGGCGTCGTCCTTCGTGGCCTGCATCTCGTCCAGGCGACCGGGATCGACGACGGCGAGAGCCGTGCGCAGGGCGTCAGGACTCTGCTCGGGACGCGGGATCAGCTCGTGTCCGTGATCGGCCTGAGTGCTCATGGTGTCCTCCACAGGGTGCCCTGGCCAGGGTATCCAGACGAGGCCGCGGAGGAGCCGGATCGGGAGCTGAGCGGGCTGTGAGCGGCCTGTCACGATCGCCCCTGTTCGGTGGGGGAGGTCTCCCCGATACCGGCGTCGGAGGCACTGGAACCATGGCCCGTAGAGGCGCAGCCCCGGCAATGGCGGGGGTCGGGGCCGCGGTAGCCGAGGTTGCAGGTGTCGCAGATCCGCAGGGGGTACCGGACGGGTGGTGGTGGCTCTGGGGTGCGGAAGGGTGGGAGGGGCGGGAGCTTGGCTGTCAGGCGGTGGGCCAGGAAGGCGGCGGGGCGGACCAGGGGCTCCAGGGGCAGGTCGCCGGCCAGGGCCTTGCGTACGGCGGTCGGGGTGAGCTCGCGCTCCAGCCAGGCGGCGACTCCGGGGGCCAGGTGCTCGGCGTCGGTGGCGGAGAGGAGGAGGCGGGGGTCCTCGCGGCGGAGCTCGGCGAGGACGTCGGTGGCCTGCCGAAGGAGGGCGGGGGAGGTGTACGCGGGCTTCGGTACGGCGGGGAGGGCGCGGCGGCGCGCGGGTTTCTGCTGCGGGGCGGCGGCCGCGCGGCGGGGCGGGGGCTTGGGCGCCTCGCCCGTTTCGGTCGTGGCGCCGCGTCGGCCGGGCTGGTTGCAGGAGACCGTGCGGGTGACGATGCGGCCGGTCGGGGTGCGTTCGCGGGTGCGGCGCAGGTAGCCGTGGGTCTCCAGTTCGCGCAGGGCGGCGGCGATCCGGGTCGGGCCCTCGGGGAAGCGGGCGGCCAGGGTCTTGATGTCGATGGGGGCGCCGGTGGGGAGGGACTGGATGTGGCAGGCCAGTCCGATCGCCAGCAGCGAAAGGTCCGGGTGCTGGGCGAGGTGGTTGCCGATCACCGTGAAGCGGGTGGTGTGGCGGGCGTTGTCGTGGGTGACGCCGCCGGGGTGCCCCTTCGCGTGGGCGTGCCGGTAGGGGTGGTTTTTCCCGCTGATACGGGGCTGGGCGTGCGGGCGCACGCTAGGGTTTTGGGTGTCCATCGGGAAGGGTCGACTTCCTTGGTGGTCAGGCCCTCGCAGTGGGATGCCAGTCCCCGCGAGGGCCGTTGCATGTCTGGGATCGTTGTGCGGTGTCGTGCTGCGCTGAGCGTAGAGCAGGCAACCCAGCACTTATCCAGCCCAGTTGGCGATGTTCACTCGCGCGAGTGAGCGTGCACCGTGGGCGGGAGGGGTGGGGCTTGGCGGGGTCCTTTCCCTCTCGTGGTCCTTTGGGAAAGACGGCCGACGGCACCGGAACCCACGCGGTCGGGTTCCGGCGCCCGTGTCGTCATCCGTCGGCCGGGCGGCGGGGCGTGGGTGGACTTTTCGCTGTTCACCTGACCGGGCGTGGTCGCCCGTGCTTACCGTGAGCAGTGACAGCGCCGATACGCAGGGTGACTGTCCGGAGCTTGTCGGCCGCTGTCCGGACCGTCGGAAAGGGGCCTGCGGGTATGGGCGTCACGGCACGGCGGTACGACAGAGGGGTGCGGTATGTCGGTGGACGGCGAGGCGGTACGGCTGCGGACCGAGGCGGACGAGCCGGGGTGGGAGGTGGACCCGGACGACGAGTGGGGCGTGGCCGTACTCGCCACGGTGGGACGGCAGTTGCGGCTGCGGCGGGAGGCGGTGGGGATGCGTGCCGGCGACTTCGCGGTGGCGATCGGGTACGGAGAGGACCTGGTCTACAAGGTCGAGGGCGGGAAACGGATCCCCCGCCAGGAGTACCTGGACAAGGCCGACGAGGTGTTGGGCGCGGGCGGACTCGTCGCGGCGGCCTGGGAGGACGTGAAGAAGGTCCGGTATCCGAAAAAGGTTCGGGAGCTGGCCAAGTTGGAGGCCCAGGCGGTCGAGATCGGCATTTATGAGAGCAACGGCATCAACGGTCTCTTGCAGGTCCCCGACCACGCACGCGCCCTGTTCGAAGCCATGCAACCTCCTTACTCCCCGGACGAGGTGGAGCTGATGGTGGCCGCGCGCGCGGCTCGTGCGTCGGTCTACGAGCGTTCACCCGCGCCCGCGCTCAGCTTCGTCCTGGAAGAGGCGGCCCTGCGCCGTCCGATCGGGGGCAGAATGGTGTTGCGCCAGCAGCTCGAACGTCTGTTGGAGGTGGGTCGGCTGCACAACGTCGTTCTTCAGGTGATGCCGTTGAACTGTGAGACCCACTCCGGCATGGACGGCAAGATCGAGCTGCTGAAGTTCGCAGACGGTTCAGCAGTGGGCCGCTCCGACGGCGCGTTCAACGGTCGGCCGACTTCGGAACCCAAACACCTGCGCA
Source organism: Streptomyces sp. NPDC001027 (assembly GCF_040299045.1). NCBI lineage: Bacteria > Bacillati > Actinomycetota > Actinomycetes > Kitasatosporales > Streptomycetaceae > Streptomyces > Streptomyces sp. NPDC001027. The sequence continues at coordinate 42,750 of NZ_JBEPBI010000044.1, read as the reverse complement.
TCCTTGAGTTGCGGTATGGCACCATCCGGGCTCAGGCCCTCTCGCCAAGGGAGTCGCTGGCCTTCATCGAACAACTGCTGGGAGAGACATGATCCGCAAGACCACTGCCGGGGACGCATCCGAGCTGGCGTGGTTCAAGAGCAGCTACAGCAGTGGCAACGACGGCAACTCCTGCGTCGAGCTTGCTGTCACCCCCGGCACTGTGCACGTCCGCGACTCCAAGAACGTCGAGGGCCCCCGGCTGGCGCTCGCGCCCGGTGCGTGGGCGGACTTCGTGGCGTATGCCTCGGAGCGCTGACCCGGGGGCGGCCCGCGGGGCGCTCGTGACGGGCACTGCGTGCGGGGCGTCTCTCGTAGGGGCGGCTCAGGTGTCGTACGTGCCGTCCCACGGCTCCGCGAAGGCGAGGCGGTCCGGGTAGAGCTCCGCCCAGGTCTCCGGCTCGCCGTCGTCGTCCTTGTCCTCGCGGATGACGAGGCCGAACAGGACGTTCTCGTACGTGAGGTGGAAGGGGCGGACGGCGATGTCCGTGTAGGAGCGGCGGGGCAGGCTGCGCAGCAGGGTGGCCAGGCGGACGCGGGCACGGGTGAGGACCGAGTCGTCGCCGTGCGGGTCGCGCTGCTGCTCGGCCCATGTGCCGGCGCACCAGATGTCCGAGTCGCGGTAGCGGCCCTCGGCGTCGAAGGTGTGCAGCACGGTGTAGAGGCGTTTGTGCTCTTCCCAGCCGTCGTCGAGCCGGAAGCCCTGCGGGAAGGCGTAGGTGACCGACGCGAGGAACTGACCGTCCGCGTACCGCCCGATGGACTCGGTGCGGCGCCTCGGCTGGTAGGCGATCGGAATGACCTCGGGGACTGCCATGGCGGAAACCATACGGCTTGGCGAGAACATGCCGAAGAGGGGGGAACCTCTTCGCCTTTTCCTCTACGTCTTCTCCGTTGTGGCTTCTCCTGCGGACACCCGGGGAGGGACGCGGAACGTCCCTCCCCAGGCGCGGCGCGTCACTCCTCGGTGCCGCCGAAGCGCTCCTTGTACGCCGCCAGGTCCTCGTCCTGCAGCTTGGCGAACAGGACCGGCGGGACGGTGAAGGGGGCGCCGGCGGGGACGGAGGCGAGGGCGCGGGCCTCGTCGGCCGTCACCCAGGTCGCCGTGTCGTGGGCGAGGGAGAAGGCCTCACGCATGATCTTCGCCGTCGCCGGGATGAACGGCTCGGAGACCACCGCGTAGAGGTGGATCAGGTTCATCGCCGTGCGCAGCGTGAGGGCCGCGCCGTCCTTGTCCGTCTTGATCTCCAGCCACGGGGCCTTCTCCTCGAGGTAGGAGTTGCCCGCCGACCACAGCGCGCGCAGCGCGGCGGCCGCCTTGCGGAACTGGAGGGCCTCCATCTGCGACTCGTACTCGGCGAGCAGTTCGGCGATCTGCTCCCCGAGCCTCGTCTCCGCCTCGCCGGGCGCGTTGCCCGCCGGGACCTCGTCGCCGAAGCGCTTCTTGGAGAAGGACAGGACGCGGTTGACGAAGTTGCCCAGGGTGTCGGCGAGGTCCTTGTTCACCGTGGCCGTGAAGTGCTCCCAGGTGAAGGAGGAGTCGTCCGACTCGGGGGCGTTGGCGATCAGGAAGTAGCGCCAGTAGTCGGCCGGCAGGACGTCCAGCGCCTGGTCGGTGAAGACGCCGCGCTTCTGGGACGTGGAGAACTTGCCGCCGTAGTACGTCAGCCAGTTGAAGGCCTTGACGTAGTCGACCTTCTTCCACGGCTCGCGCACGCCCAGCTCGGTGGCCGGGAACATCACCGTGTGGAACGGGACGTTGTCCTTGGCCATGAACTCCGTGTAGCGCACCGGGTTCTCCCCGCCGTCGGCCTCGTACCACCACGACTTCCAGTCGCGGGTCTCACCGGCGGGGGCGGCGTCCGACCACTCCTTCGTCGCGGCGATGTACTCGATCGGGGCGTCGAACCAGACGTAGAAGACCTTGCCCTCGGCGGCCAGCTCCGGCCATGTGTCGGCCGGCACCGGCACGCCCCAGTCCAGGTCGCGGGTGATGGCGCGGTCGTGCAGACCCTCGGTCAGCCACTTGCGGGCGATGGAGGAGGCCAGCTGCGGCCAGTCCGCCTCGTGGCGGGAGACCCACTCCTCGACCTCGTGCTGCAGCTTGGACTGGAGGAGGAACAGATGCTTCGTCTCCCGGACCTCGAGGTCCGTGGAGCCGGAGATCGCCGAACGCGGGTCGATCAGGTCCGTCGGGTCCAGGACGCGGGTGCAGTTCTCGCACTGGTCGCCGCGGGCCTTGTCGTAGCCGCAGTGGGGGCAGGTGCCCTCGACGTAGCGGTCCGGGAGGAAGCGGCCGTCGGCCGGGCTGTACACCTGGCGGATCGCCCGCTCCTCGATGAAGCCGTTCTCGTTGAGGCGGCGGGCGAAGTGCTGGGTGATCTCGACGTTCTGCGGGGAGGAGCTGCGCCCGAAGTAGTCGAAGGCCAGCGCGAAGCCGTCGTAGACCGCCTTCTGGGCGTCGTGCGCCTGCGCGCAGAAGTCGGCGACCGGGAGGCCCTGCTCCTTCGCGGCCAGCTCGGCGGGGGTGCCGTGCTCGTCCGTCGCACAGATGTAGAGGACGTCGTGGCCGCGCTGGCGGAGGTACCGGGAGTACACGTCCGCCGGGAGCATGGACCCCACCATGTTGCCCAGGTGCTTGATTCCGTTGATGTACGGAAGGGCGCTGGTGATGAGGTGTCGAGCCATCGGAGGCTGCTCCCAGTCGGTCGTTCTTCGGCGGTCCTCTTATGGGCCTTGAACTTGAAATCGTAGCCGACACGGGTGGGCCGCCCGCCTCCCGTTTTACGGGGTGGGAGGCGGGCGGCCGGAGGTACGGGCGGGGCGGCGGCCCCGGTCGGGCGGGTGCGCCGGGCCGGCCGGGCGGGCGGGTCAGGGGCGCCAGGTGGCCAGGACGCCCTCGTACAGTTCGGCGTCCGTCAGCTCGCGCGGGGTCGGGCCCGCGTGGAAGAAGGACGTGTTCGGCGTCTTCAGCTTGCGCAGGTAGTCGAAGGCCTTGTTGTCGTGCTCACCGAACGCGACGAAGGAGAAGAAGACGGCCGGGTGGTTCTGCGCGGCGTCCGTGAGGGCCTGGGTGGCCGGGGTCTTCGCGTCCGGGGCGCCGTCCGTCTGGAACACGACCAGGGCGGGGGCGCCCGGGGCTTCCTTCCCGTGGCGGGCGAGGACTTCCTCCACGGCCGCGTGGTAGCTGGTACGGCCCATGCGGCCGAGGCCGGCGTGCAGCTCGTCGATCTTGTTCTCGTGCTCGGCGAGGGTCAGCTCGCCGGTGCCGTCGAGCTCCGTGGAGAAGAACACCACGGGGACCGTGGCCGCCGGGTCCAGGTGCGCCGCGAGGGCGAGGGTCTGCTCGGCGAGGGCCTGGGCGGAGCCGTCCTTGTAGTACGCGCGCATGCTCGCGGAGCGGTCCAGCACGAGGTAGACCTTGGCCCGGGCGTCGGCGAGGCCGGCGTTGCCGAGGGCGGTGGCGGCGGCGGTGTACGCGGTGCGGAGGGTTGCGGGGACCGCGGTGCGGGGCTCGGCCTCGCCTTCGGCCTCGGCCTCGTCGTCCCCACCCGCACCACCGGTGCGGCTCTCGTCGTCGGCTGCGGGTGGCCCCTGCGGGGCGTCCTCGCCGTCGGCGGCCGCGGGTGCGGGTTCGGCCGCCGCAGCGGCGGGTTCGAGGGCGGGCTCGGCTTCCGCCTCCGCCTCTGCCTCGGGTGCGGCGTCCGGCTGCGGGGCCGCGTCCGCGGTCGGCTCCTCGGTGGCGACCTCGGCGGCCTCCGGCTCCGGCTCGGCCGGGATCTCGGCGGCGGGCTCGTCCTGCACTGCCGCCGGCTCGGCGGGCGCTTCGGCCTCCGGCGCCTCTTCAACCGGGACGTCGGCCCCCGGCTCCGCTTCGGCCTCCGGCGCCTCTTCAACCGGGACGTCGGCCCCCGGCTCCGCTGCGGCCTCCGGCTCCGCCTCGGCCGGGACGTCGGCTTCCGGCTCCGCTGAGGCTTCCGGCTCCGCCGACGCCTCGGGCGAGGGCTCCTCGGCCTGCGGCTCGGCGGCCGGCGTCGTCGCCTCGGGCTCCTCGGCGGGTGCGTCCGCCTTCGCCGGTGCGTCGGCGGTGGGCTCGGCCTCCGTCTGCGCCTCCGCCTCCGCCTCAGGTGCGGCGTCCGGCTGCGGGGCCGCGTCCGCGGTCGGCTCCTCGGCGGGCGTGACCTCGGTGGTCGGCTCCTCGGCGGGCGTGACCTCGGCGGTCGGCTCCTGCTCGGCGGCGCCCTCGGCCTTCGGCTCGGCCTCGGTCTCGTCCGCGGCGGCCGTCGTCGCCTCGGGCTCCTCGGCGGGTGCGTCCGCCTCGGCCTTGTCCGCGGCTTCGTCGGCCGCCGTCTGCGGCTCTGTCTCGGCCGCGGCCTCCGACTCGGCGTTCGCCGCGACGTCCGCCGTCGGCTCCGCCGCGGTTTCGGCGGCCTCGGCGGACGCCTCGGCGTCGGTCTCGACGTTGGCGGCGGCGTCCGTCTCCGCCGGGCCGTCGGTGTCGGCGTCGCCGGTGGCTTCGGCCTCGGTCGGGGCGGCGGTGTCGGCGGTGGCTTCCGTCTCCGTCGGGGCGCCGGCCTCCGTCTCGACGTCGGCGTCGGCCGTGGCCTCGGCCTCGGGCGACTCGGCGGTGGGGGGCTCGGTCGGTGTTCCGGGGGCGGTGGACGCCTCCGGCTCCGGGGCGGTGTTCTCCTCGGACCTCGTCGGCTTGGGGACCGTGACGTTGTCGAAGGCCGCCGCCACCAGGTCGTGCTCGTTCGGGGACTCCGTGCGGGGTTCCGGGACCTGGGCCGTCGGAGTGGGCTCGGGAGAGGGGGAGGGGAGTGCCGGTTCCTGCGCCCGCGTCGGTGTCGACGTCGGCGCGGACGGCTCCGCGGCGGCGGTCTGTTCCTGCGAAGGAACCTGTTCCGCACCCTCTGCCTCGGCCGTGCGCCCCTTGCGGGACCTGCCGAATGCATTCCGCAGGAGAGTGAGAATGCCCATTTGCGCAACCCTTCGCATGAGTTGTAGCCGTCGATCCCTGGCCAGGACGGACACGTAAGGTTAGCGGCCCCCGGCGGTGATCTTGGGCAGGGGTGAGTGTGCGGAACGCGGGTGTGTCAACACCGCCTCGAAAGCCCGCCCTGCGGCCGTCATGCGGTGGGTGAGGCTATGGCCCGCGCCGCCGCGATCTCCTGGCGCAGGGGCTGCAGGACGCTGTCCGGCGGTCCGGTGAGGTCGGTGCGGACGGGATACAGGACCTCCGTGTCCCGCAGGCCCTCGGCCAGCTCGTCCAGCTGCAGCGTGACCTGGGCGACCTCCCGCGCCGACGGCGGTTCGGCCCCGTGCTTCACCCGCACCCGGGCCGCGGTCGTCGCGTCCACGATCCGCTCCACCGCCACGACCAGCGGCCACCAGGCGGCCGCCCGGCGTCCGGTCGGCGGCGGCTCGGTCAGCGCGCGCTGGAACTCCGTGCGCACGACCGACAGGTCGCGGTAGAGGCGGCGGCGCATGCGGGCGCGGGCGGCGGGGTCGACGTCGGGTCCGAAGGCCGCGTCCGCGTACCGGGCGGTGTCGGCGACCGCGTCGGCCAGCTTGTCGCCGACCCTGGTGTGCCAGCTCTCCGGCCAGAGCAGGTAACCGGCGACGAGCGCGATGCCGCAGCCGATCAGGGAGTCCGCCAGGCGGGGCAGCAGCAGGGCGGCCCCCTGGTGGTTGAGGGTGTCCGACAGGAGCAGGATCACCGGTGTGATCGCGGCCGTCTGGTAGCCGTAGCCGCGAGGGGTGAGCGCGGGGATGAGCGGGGCGAGCACGAGCATCACCGGCACGTCCCACCACCCCCTCGGCACCTGCGAGAGCACGGCCGCCGCGACCACCAGTCCGGCCACCGTGCCCAGCGCCCGCAGCAGCGCCCGGGAGAACACCGAGCCGAAGTCCGGCTTCAGGACGAAGGTGATCGTGAGGGCGACCCAGTAGGAGCGGGCCACCGGGACCGTGGAGACGAGGACCTGGGCCAGCCCGATGCACAGGGCCAGCCGCAGGCCGTAGCGCCAGGACGCGGCGGACAGGGCGACGTCCCGGGCGGCGTGGGCGGCCCGCGCCCGCAGCCCCGCCGGACGGCCTAGCCGGTCGTCCCCCGTGCCTGCGCCTGCGCCCGAGCCGACGCCCGGGGCGCCGGGTTCGGCGTCGGGGGCGGCTACCACCTCGGCGGCGTGCCGCAGGGCGTGGTCGACGGCACGCGCTGTCTCCGAGGCGGGGGCGGGCAGCCGCAGGTCTATCGGGCCGGTGAAGCCGGTCTCCACAGCCCGCGCGAGGTGCAGCACCGCCTCGGGGACCTCCCGGGGCAGCGGGCGGCCGGCCAGATGGGCCGCGGGAGCCGCCTCCACGACGGGGGTGACGGCGTTCAACTGGGCGACCAGCCGCGTCAGTTCGGGGCTGCGGCCGTGGTGACGGGTGCGGCGGGCCAGGATGAGGTCGTACGACTGGTTCAGCGACTGCGTGACGGTGTGCCGGGCGTCCTCGTAGGCGTCGGGGACGTCGCTGCCGCAGGCCGCCAGCAGGTCGGCGACCGTGCGGTACGCGGCGGCGACCGCGCTGCGCTCGGGGACCCCGGAGCGCAGCGGCCAGGCCAGCAGGGCGAGCAGGAGCACGAGGAGTCCGCCGCCGGTCATCAGCAGGGGCGCCAGCCACCAGGGGCCGGGCATGGGCAGCCCGGCCCCGACGACGCAGTTGAGCAGGAGCAGCAGTCCGGACACGGACGCGACGGCACCGATGGTCGAGATCATCCCGGAGACCAGCGCGACGCCGGTGACGGTGGCCACCGCCGGCCAGCCGAGCCCGTACACGGCGGATCCCAGGGTCACGCCGACCGCGCCGAACAGCTGGGGGACGGCGATGTTCAGGATCCGCATGCGGTAGGCGTCGGCGGTGTCGCCGATGACGCCGGAGAGGGCGCCCATGGAGGTGAGCGCTCCGTATGCGGGCTGTCCCACGGCGAGGCCCACCGCCAGCGGCAGCGTCATCGCGAGCGCGGCGCGGGCGACGGCGGGCCGGTTGACGGGGGAGGCCCGCTGCGGCTGGAGGTTCCGCACCAGCCAGTCGGGAGGGGTGAGGCCGATGGGGAACTCGCGGGACATGCGCTCATTATGAGCGCGCAGGTCAAGGCGGAGAACGGCGCGGAGCCCGGCTGTATCGGGGCAGGCCCGCGGCGGCGGGCGGCCCCGCCGGTGACGGGGGCGGCCGCACCGTCGTCCTACGGCTCCACGGCCGCCAGAAAGCGTGCCAGGACCTCGTTGAACTCCGCCGGGCGTTCCAGGTTCGGCAGGTGGGCGGCGCCGCCGACGACGTGCAGCACGGAGTGCGGGAGCAGGGCGTGCATCGCCTGCGCGTCCGCCACCGGCGTGTACGCGTCGTCCTCGCCGACCACGACCAGGGCGGGGACGGCGACCCGGGTCAGCAGGGGCCGGTAGTCGGGGCGTTCGGCCCGGCCGCGCAGGGCCGCCGCGGCGCCCTCCGGGTCGGTGGACGTCATCATGCGGTGGACGTGCGCCTTGACCTCGGGGTGCGCGGTGGGAGCGACCATCTTCTCCAGCACCTCGTCGGCGTAGCCGCGCATGCCCTCGGCCAGCAGACGGTCCGCCATGTCGTTGCGCGCCGTCCGGCCGCCGGGGGTCTCCGGGGACGGGGCGGTGTCGGCGAGGACCAGGCCGCGGACGCGCTCGCCGAAGCGGGAGAAGCACTCCATCGCGATCTGGCCGCCCATCGACAGACCGGCCAGGACGAACGCCTCCGCCTTCAGATCGTCGAGCAGTTCCTCCAGGTCCTCGGCGAAGCGGGAGAGCGGGGTGACGCCGGGGGTCACCGGGGACGCCCCGTAGCCGCGCAGGTCGGGGGCGATCACCCGGTGGGAGGCGGAGAACGCCTCGATCTGCGGAGCCCACATCGTGCGGTCGAACGGGTGGCCGTGGACGAGGACGAGAGGGAGCGCCTGAGTCATGTGCGCGCCTTCGTCCCCGTATGCGAGGAAGGGTGCCATGCGGCGACGGTAGGGCGGCCGCACAGCTCGGTGCAATAAGATCTTTGCTCTCGGTGCAATGAGGCCCACGGCGCTGCCCGTGCCCACGGCTCCGCCCGTGCCCACGGCTCCGCCCGTGCCCGCGTCGCTGCCCGTGCCCGCGGCGTCATGGGCGCCCTCTCGAGGAAGGTCCCTGTTCCGATGGCCGACTTCCGGTCGATCGCCGACCGCATCGCCGACGACATCGCCGCCGGACGGCTGCGTCCCGGCCAACGGCTGCCCCCGCAGCGGTGGTTCGCCCGAAGGCATCGCATCGCGCCGTCGACGGCCGGGCGGGTGTACGGCGAACTCGTGCGGCGCGGGCTCGTGGTGGGCGAGGTCGGACGGGGCACCTTCGTGCGGGCCGCGCCGCCCGTCGCGCAGGGGCGCGCGCTGGTGGAGGCGGCGACCGCCGCACCCGTCAACCTGGAGCTCAACTACCCTTCCGCGCCCGGTCAGTCGGAGCTGCTGGCCCCGGTGCTGGCGCCGCTGCTGCGGCCGGACGTGCTGACCGAGGCCCTGCGGCCGGGCGCCGCCGACGGCACGCCGGCCGCGCGTGAGGCCGCCGCCCTGCTGCTCGCCGTCCCCGGCTGGCGGCCCGAGCCGGAACGGTTCCTCTTCACGGGCAACGCCCGCCAGGCGATCGCCGCCGCGCTCGCCTCGCTGGTCCGGCCGGGCGGCCGGGTCGGGGTGGAGGAGCTGACGTATCCGCTGGTCAAAGAGGTCGCCGCGCGGCTGGGCGTGGTGCTCGTGCCGCTCGCCGGCGACGCGGAAGGCGTGCGGCCCGACGCGATCGCCGCCGCCCACCGCGCGGCCCCCCTCTCCGCCCTCTACCTCCAGCCGACGCTGCACAACCCGACGTCCGCGACCATCGGCGAGAACCGCAGAAGCGAACTGGGCCTGCTCGCGGTGGGGTTGGAGCTGCCCGTCGTCGAGGACCGCATCTGGTCGTTTCTGCATCCGGACGCCGTGCCGCTCGCCGTCCACGCCCCCGGCCTGGTCCACGTGGTGGACGGGCTCTCCAAACGGGTCGCGCCGGGCCTCGCCGTCGGCTTCCTCGTCGTGCCGGAGCACCGGACCCGGGAGGCGGCGGCCGCGGTCCGGTCGGGCGGGTGGAGCGCGGGCCGGTTCGCCGTGGAGGCGGCGACGCGGTGGACGCAGGAGGGCGTGGTGCGGCGGCTCGTCGAGGGGAAGCGGGCGGACGCCGAACGCCGGCAGACGATCCTCGCCGAGCACCTCGACGGGTTCGCCGTCCGCACCGATCCGCGCGCCTATTACGCCTGGTGGGAGCTGCCGGCGCCATGGCGCGCCGAGGCCTTCACGGCCGCGGCGGCCGCCCACGGCATCGCCGTCACCCCCGGCGCCGCCTTCGCCGTGGACCCGCACCGCACCCCGGACGCCGTCCGGCTCGGACTCGCCTCGGCCCCGGAGCGGGAACTCGCGCGGGCGCTGCGGGTGCTGGCCGGCGTCGCGGCGGGCGGACCCGCGGCGAGCGGGGTGGGCTGAGCGGGAGGGCCGCGGACGCGTTCACCCCGGACGGCGGTGCCATCGTGGCCGGTCAGGCCCTGACGCGGGTCGGCTCCGGAGGGGGCGCCGGGGTCGGCGCGGCGGCGGCGGGGGCCGCGGGGTGACGCCGGTGTCGCAGGAGACGGGCCAGGGGTGCGCCGGGGCGGCTGAGCCAGGTGGCGGCGGCCACCGTCAGGCCCAGCGCCAGCAGCAGCCAGGAGGCCGTGCGCAGGGTGGCGGTGAGGGCGTCGTAGACCGCACCGGCGGCCGGCCGGTGAGCCTCCTCGGGGAGGTCGTCGAGGGTCAGCCGGCGGCCGAGGGCGACCGCGAGGCCGAGGAACGCGCCGCCGAGCGCGGTGCCGAGGGCGGTCGCCGTGACGGCCCGGCGACGGCAGGCCGCCACCGCGATGCCCGCCACCCCGAACACGACGGCCGCCAGGGGCAGCCAGAAGCCTGCGACGTCGAGCACGTGGTAGCCCTTCCGGAGTGCGGCCAGGTCGTCGGACGGGAGCAGCGCCACCTGCGTGTGCTCGATGGGGATGTGTGCGGCGAACGGCACGTGATCCACCGTCAACTGCTGTTTGAGGGGCGTGGTGACGGTCGCCAGGTCCACGGTGACGGGACGTCCGTCGCGGCCGGCCCGGTCGTCCTGGAGCGCCCGCATGACCGCGGTGTGGGCCGCCTCGTTGCCCGCGTCCCACGCGGTGCGGTAGGCGCGGGTCGCGGTGAACGAGCGGAACGCGTCGCGCAGGAACAGCGGGTTCATCCCGGCCTCGCGCGCCACTCCGTCGCCCACGGTGTCGGCGACGGCGTCCCGCACGTCGGGATCGGAGGCGAGCGGCGCCATCGCCGTGACGTAACTGCGCGTGTCGGTGAGGCCGTACGCGGCCCAGGCCGCGAGCGCGCCGAACGGCACGAGCAGGCAGCACAGGGCGATGAGGGCGGCCGAGCAAGCGGTCCGCAGGCTTCGGGACACGCCTCCAGGCAACGGGTCCCGAGCGTGGAGCGCGAGCCCATGACGGCCGTGCGGGTGACGTGCCGGTCGTGGCCTCCGGTGGAGGGTTCACCCGAACGGGTGTTTCCTGGTTCTGGGGAGAAGGAGGCCGATCATGCGCACCACTGTGGCCCTGAGAACCCTGGCCGCGGCCCTGCTCGCGGGCGGCTCCCTCGCCGTCGCGGCGGGCGGCGCCACCGCCGCGCCTGCCGCGCCTGCCGCACCTGTCATGTCTGCCGGCGGCGGCGGCGAGGGGATCCGCGGCACCGTCGTCTCGCGCACCGAGCTGAACGTGCGACAGGAACCCACGACCCACGCGCCGGTCGCCGCGGCGCTCGCGCCCGGCAGCCATGACCTGGTGCAGTGCAAGGTCAAGGGCCAGAGCGTGAACGGCGACCCGGACTGGTACTGGCTCTTCGGAGCCCAGGGCTGGGCGAGCGCCGCCTTCGTGGACGTCGGCCGCGCACACGTGCCCGACTGCGCCGACCCGTGCCCGCGGTGGAAGGACGGCGACTGGACGAACTGGGACGACCCGTTCACCGACAGCTCGTTCGGCGTGTCCGGCTCCGGGTCGTTCAGCTTCTCCGGCACCTGGAGCTTCAGCGTCTCCGGAACGTCACAGACCTCGTCGGACGGCTGGGAGTGGGTACCGGTCGGCCGGTGAGTGGAGGGATGAGGGAAGACCCGGGCCCCGGCGGAACATCGCCGGGGCCCGGGTGCGGATGCGTCCCTCCTGGGGGCCTGGTGGGGGCCTAGCGGATGCGGTTTCCGTCCACGTCCTCACGCGTGTAGAAGCGGAAGAACAGCGCCGCGAAGGTGGACGCCGCCACCGCCAGCGCCCAGCCGGTCGAACGCAGCACGCTCGCGCCGGTCTCGCTGTACATGAAGCCGAAGGCGCAGCCGGCGAACACCGCCCACAGCGCGGCGTGCAGTTCGCGCCGCAGCCGCGGGGCGACGGCGTGCACGCCCAGCCAGAGCACCGCGACCGCGAACGCGCTCACGAAGCCGAGCAGCAGGTTCCAGCCGGTGATGGGGCCTCCGGCACGGTTGTTGGCCGCGACCCAGTAGCCGTAGACGAGGCCGAGCCCCACGGCTGTCGTCCACTCCGCGGCCCGGTGGGTCCGTTCGCTGAAGACGTCGGGGACACGGGTCGGGGCCGGCCGGGCCCGTATGCCTGACGCGGGTGCCGCATGAGCCATGAGAGGACTCCTCTCTCCTCGCCCCTGCCTTCCAGGGCACACCTGGGCGGGGGCGGTGGCAAGTCGGATGCGCGGATATTTCCTGTGGACGTGCCGCAGACGTCCCGCAGACGCCCTGCGACGGGCCGCGCGATCCGCGGTCCGCGAAGGGCGACTAACGCCCCGTAAGGGGAGGTTTGCAGTCCTGAGGCTCCCCTTTGCAGCAGCAGCGGTTACGGTGCTGAGGTACGTGATCGACAGGGGAGGGGACATGCGGGAGGGGACCATGCCCGGAACCGTGCTGCTGCTCGCGGCCTCGCCCAGAGGCAAGGGGTGTCTGGTCGACGCGGCCTCGGTGCTCCCCGTGCTGGCGGCCGTGCCGCCTCCCGTGCTGGCCGGCGCCGACACCGCGAACGTCGTCGAACTCGCCGATCCGCTGGAGCCGCAGGCCGTGCTGACCCGGCTGCGGGCCGCCGCGGCCGCGCCCGGCCCGCTGACCCTGTTCGTCGCGGGTCAGCTGCAACTCGACCGGCGGCAGCGACTGCCGCACCTCGCGCTCGCCAGGACGACGCCCTCCACCGTGCGCTACACCGGGTTCCCCTGGCACTGGTTCCGGGAGGAGCTGCGGCTGCGCGCGCCCGGCGCCACGACGGCCGTGTTCGACCTGCGCGCGGATCCGGAGACCTGGCAGTGGCTGCGAGGCAATCCGCTGGACTGCGGGCCCGCGACCGCCGTCTACGGGCGGATCGCGCCGCCGCCGGGCCGACGGGAGGTCGCCGCGCCGACGTACATGAAGGCGGTCGCGACGATACTGCGCAGCGGGGGCCGTCCGGCGGTCGAGCGGCTGCACCAGGCGGCGCTGGCCCGGATCGCCGGGGACGGCGAGGTCGGCGACCTGGTGCTCTCCGGCGCACCCTCCGCAGTCACGCCGGTCACATCGGTCCCCCCGGTCTGGCCCACGTCCGCCGCAGCGCCGTCGGTCGCCGCGGTCGCCTCGGCGACGGGAGCCCCCGCCGGTCCGGCCCTCTCGCCGCCGACGGCTGTCCTCCCCGCAACCGCAGGCGTCCCCGCAGCCGCGGGCGTCCCCGGCGCGCCTGACGGCGCCGTGGTCGCGGGCCCCGGCGCGCCTGGCGATTACGCCGTCGCCGCTGACCCCGTCGTCCTCGGCGGCGCCGTCGCCTCGGTCGCCGCGGGGACGGGAGCCCCCGCCCGGCCTGCGTTCTCGCCGCCGACGGCTGCCCTCCCCGCGGTCGCAGGCATCCCCGGCGCGCCTGGCGATTACGCCGTCGCCGCCGACCCCGCCGACCCCGCCGACGCCGTCGTCCTCGGCGGCGCCGTCGCGCCCGTCGTACCGCCCGCTTCCGTCATAACCGTCGGCTCTCCCGTACCCCCTGCTCCCGTCGTCCCGAACGGGCCCGTCGTGCCGGTCGGCTCCGTCGGGCCGGACGCCCCGGGGCCGGTCGTCCCCGTCCCCGCCGCACCGGCGGTCCCGGCCGACGCCGCTCCGGTACGCGTCTCCGACGCGGCCTCCGCCGTAACCCCGACCTCCGCCGTCGCCCCTGTCCCCGCTCCCGCCTCCGGCGTGCGCGTCGGGGCCCCCGCCCCCGCCACGCCCGAGGACGTGCCCCTCGCGGAGCTGACGCCCGCTGAGCCGACGTCCGTGCAGCTGACGCCTGCGGAGCCGACGCCTGTGGCCTCGCCGGTCCGGGTTCCCGGGCCGGGGGCCGCCGGTGGTGGAGGGGCCCGGGGTGGGCGGGAGAGGCGCGACCTCGATCCGCACGCGGCCATCTCCACCGCCGTCCGGTCCGGGCGGCACGCCGACGCCGACGTGCTCGCCGCCGGGCTGGAGCAGGCCGCGGCGGCGTCGCACGGGCCCGGGTCCGAGGCGGCGCTGCACTGGGCCGAGGTGCGCGCTGACCTGGCGATGTTCGCGGGGGACGCCGAGCGCAGCTGCCGTACCTGGATGACGGTCGCCTTCGCCCGGCTGGAGGCCGGGCAGCCGGTCGACGCGCCCGCCGTGGAGGCGGCGGCCGACCGGGCGCACCACCAGTGGGGACGGATCCCCGACGCGGCGCGGGCCCGGGCGCTGGGGCAGGCGATCGCGGAGCTGCGGGCCCGGGTGCCGGGCCGGCGCGAGGGCGCGCTGGACCACGTCCAGCAGCAGTTGCGGCAGCTGCAGACGACCGGGGGGTGAGCCCCGGCCCGCGCCCGGCACGGTGTCAGCGCTGGCCGGCCGCGTCCTGCTGGGCCGTCGGCGAGGACGGAACGGCGTCCGCGGTGGCGGCCGGGCCCGCGTTGGCGGCCGCGATCAGCGCCGTGACGGTCACCAGTGCCGCCGCGAGGGCCCTCGCGTATGGCGCGGCGGGGCGTGCGGAGAGGCGTGCGGAAGGGCGCGCGGAGGGGTTTCCGAACACGGCTGCCTCGCAACGTCGGTGACTGCGATACTCACGTCAGCAAGCGGTTAAGCGTGCTTAACTCACTGTTTAACCTAGGGGCTGGAATGCTCCAACGGCAAGAGGCGCAAGGGCGGTTGGGGGAGCCGGGAGTGGTGGAGCGGGACGAGCCGGAGGTCGTCGGACGCCGGGTGCAGCGGCTGCGCGTCGAGCGGGGACTGACCCAGCGCCAGCTGGCAGAGCCGACCTACACCCCTGCCTATGTCTCCACGCTGGAGGCGGGCCGGGTGCGGCCCTCCGACGAGGCGCTCAGACACCTCGCCGAGCGGCTCGGCGTCGACTTCGAGGAACTGGCGACCGGCCGGCCCGCACGGCTCGTCACCGATCTGCGGCTGCGGCTGACCGAGGCCCAGCGCGTGCTGGCCGCCGGGGAGGCCGAGGAGGCGGCACGGCAGTACCGCGCGCTGCTGGCGGAGGCGGAGCAGCACGCGCTGGGCGAGGAGCAGGCCTGCGCGCTGCTCGGGCTCGGCGAGTGCGGCATCGACACCGGAGACCTGGACGCCGCCCGCGACTTCTTCGAGCGGGCGGAGAGCCGTCTCGCCGGCGCCCCGCTGCCCGCACGCGTCCCCGCCCTGCGCGGCCGCGCCGTCGCCCACTACCTGGCAGGCGAACTGCGGTACGCGGTCTACCTGTTGGAGTCCACGCTCGACGAGCTCAACCGGGGCGGGCTGCACGACCCGGACGCGCTCCTGCTGCTGTACGCGTCGGTCATCGGCCCGTACATGGACATGGGGGCGGCGGCCCGTGCGGCGCAGGCGGCCGAGTTCGCCCTGGCGCTCGCGCCGCAGGTCGCCGACCCCGCGCTGGTCGCCCGCATGCACCGTTCGGTGGCCCGCACGCTGCTCGCCGAGGGGCGGCTCGCGGAGGCCGACGCCTCGCTGGCCAAGGCCGCCGAGCTGTACCGCCAGCTCCAGCTGCGCACCGAACTCGCCAACTGCCACTGGATGCGCGGTTACGTGTACGCCCAGAACGGTGAACTGGGGCGTGCCGAGGACGAGTTGAGGCAAGCCCAGGCCATGCTCTCCGCACAGCGCGCCGCCCTCTACAGCAGTCAGGTCGCCGTGGAGCTGGCCGACGTGCTGCACCGCCGGGGCAGGTCGGAGGAGGCCGCCGCGCTGCTGCGGGAGGTGCTCGGCGACCTGTCCCCCGAACGCGGCGCCGTGCACGCGGCCGGCGCCCACCGCCTCCTCGGCATCATCGCCGAGGACGCCCGCGACACGGAGGCGGCCGAGGAGCACTACGTGCGCGCCCTCAGCCTGCTGGAGCGTGCGGGCGCGGCCGGGGACCTCGCCGACCTGTGCCGGATGCTGGGGGACCTGCTGCGGCGCACGGGGCGGGTGGAGGCGGCGCTCGACGCGTACCGCACGGGTCTGGGCCACCGCACGGCGCCGGGGACGACGACGCTGGGACCCGCCCCGGCCCAGCCTCCCCTGTAACTCCCAGCCCTGGGCGCCCCCGGCGGTGCCCGGCGTCGGGGGCGCCCAGGGCGGTGTCCGGCGTCGGGCACGTCCCCCGGCGGTGCCCGGCGTCCGGCACGCCCCCCGGCAGCACTCGCCGTCCGGCGCACCCCGGTGGATCCCGCTCCCCGGGCGTGTCCCTCCCGGTGGCTCCCGCTCCCCGGGCGTGCTCCTCCCCCGGGGCCCCGCTCCGGCACGGCCTCACCCGTGGGCCGCCCGCCCGCGGCACGGCCGCCCCGGCGGTGCCGGTTTCCCTGGTGGGCCCGGGGTACTCGGCCGACGGAAGCCGCGCCGGGCGGACGGCCGGGCGGTCCGGCGGACGGAGGTGACGGGTGTGACCGACCGGGAGCGGGACCGGGTCGCCGACGTCATCGCCAGGGAGACGGACGACGCCGTCGCCCAGGACGTCCCGCAGCGGCTGTGCGACGCCGTGCTGAAGCTGCTGCCCGTGAGCGGTGCGAGCGTCTCACTGCGCGGCGAGGGGATGCCCGTGCCGCTGGGGGCGAGCGGGGAGAGCGCGGCATACGTGCTGGAGATGGAGGTCACGCTGGGGGACGGGCCCGGTCTGGAGGCCGCGGAGACCGGCGCCGTGGTCGCCGCCCCCGACCTGACCTCGGACCGGGACGCCGGCCGCTGGCCGGTGTTCGCGCAGCAGGCGGCGGCCGCCGGGGTCCGGTCGGTGTACGCGCTGCCGCTGGGCGACCGCGCGGTGTGCGTGGGCACGCTCGACCTCTACCGCGACGTCCCCGGCGAGCTGGCCGTCGAGGAGGTGCACACCGCCCGGGCGGTGGCCGACGTCGTGACGGCGGTGCTGCTGGCGCTCCCCCGGGACGAGCAGGACGGCCCGGACGGCGCCGGCCTCTGGCTCAGCCCGCTGGCCACCGATCACGGCGAGGTGTACCGGGCCGTCGGCATGCTGATGGCGCAGCTCGGCGTCCCCGCGGACGAGGCGCTGGCGCTTCTGCGGGGGCACGCCTTCGCGGGGGACCGCACGGTGCTGGAACTCGCGCACGACGTGGTCGAGCACCGCACGCGCTTCGACGACCCGGACTTCTGAGCGGGAGCGCCGCCGCTCAGCGTCCCCGGCGGCGCCCCACGCCCACGGCGTCCCCGCCCAGCTCAGATCTGCACCCGCCCCTGCTTCCTGACGTCCGCCAGTCGGCTCACGCCCAGCTGCACGGCCGCCTGCGTCGCGGCGTTGGGGACGTCGCCGAGACCGCCGTTGGTGAGGGCGAAGGCGTCCTCGCCGGCCCGTACGGCGGCGACGTCCAGGGTGAGCACCGTCGGGTCGCCGTCGGCGTTCTCGGCGGCGTCCTGTCCGGGGTTCTGTCCGGGGTTCTGTCCGGTGTTCTCCGGGGTGTTCTCCGCGGCGCCGGCCAAGCGCGTCACCGTGACCCGGAGCCCCTGGCGGGCGTCGCCCACCTCCGGCAGGGGCAGCTCGGAGACCTGCACGTCCAGCACGGCGTCGCCGGCCCCCTTGGCGGTGAACCGGGCGCACGTCTGCGGCAGCGTCCTCAGCCGGGCCAGCGTGCGGTCCACGTCCGCCGGACGGCTGCCGGTGAGCTGGTAGCGGAGCTGCGCGCCGGAGTCCGGGTCGTCGAGCGCGACGACCGCGCGGACCGGTCCGCCGAGCAGCTCGTCGGCGTAGAGGTCGTCGAGGAGACGCCCGCAGTCGGCCGGCGAGGCCGTCGCCTTGAGCATCCCGTCCCGCCAGGTCGCGGCGCCGCGGGTCGGGGTCCAGGGCGCGCCGAGGTCCCGCTCGGTGATGAGGGCGGCCTGCGCCTGGGCCTTGGTCAGCCCCGCCGACGCGGCCGGCGCGGACGGCTTCGCCGACGACCGCTCGACGGTGGGGGTGGCCGGAGCGGCGGTCGGCGGATGCTCCAGGCCGAGGGTGGCGCAGCCGGAGGTGAGGGCGGTGGCGGCGGTGGCAGCGGTGAGGAGGAGCGTGGAGGCCAGGCGGGGGCGGCGGCGGGTCATCGGGGGGTGCCTCCAGGAGTGGGCGCGGGCCCGGGCCGATGCCGGCGCCGGGCGATCCGGGGTGCTTTCTCCCACGTCAGCACCGGTGCACCGGGGGGACCAGCGCGGCGGTCCGTACGGGTTACCGGCGTTGGTGCGGGCGGGTGGGCGACGGCGGGAAAAGGGATGGCGTGCCGTGCTGCCTCGTCGTTACGGTGGCGGCATGAAGCGCGCCCAGCCGTCCCGCACGACGACGCCGGAGACCGTCCCGGCGCGCTGATCCATGACTGGATGTCCGAAGCCCCGGGGTGAGCGCCCCGGGGCTTCCGCGTTCCCGGTCCTCGCCCCGCCCCGAGCGAGGGAGCCCCACCCGTGAACGACGACCACTGCGCCCCCGACCACGACCTCGCCCCCGACCGCGACCTCGCCCCCGGCCGTCACTCCGCCCCCGGCCTCGCCCCCGGTCAAGGCCTCGCCGCGGGGCACGGCCCGGAAGAGGGCGGCGCCGCAGGTCAGGAGCGGGACCACCGCCGCCTCGGCCGCGCCCTCGGTCTGTTCGACACCGACCCCCTGATCGGCGCGGGTCTGCCGTACTGGCTGCCGGACGGGGCGATCGTCCGGCACGCCCTGGAGGAGTACGTCCGGGAGACCGAACGGGCCGCCGGCTACCGGCACGTGTACTCGCCCGTGCTCGGCAAACGCGAGCTGTACGAGATCTCCGGCCACTGGGCGCACTACAGCGAGGACATGTTCCCGCCGATGGAGCTGGGGGCCGAGCAGGTCGTGCTGCGGCCCAGTCTCTGTCCCCACCATGCGCTCATCTACCGTTCCCGCTCCCGCAGCTACCGCGAACTTCCTCTGCGCCTCGCCGAACTGGGCGGCATGTATCGCTCCGAGCCGTCCGGGGTGCTGGGCGGCCTGACCCGCGTGCGGGCCATCCAGCTCAACGACGCGCATGTGTTCTGCACCCTGGAGCAGGCGGTCGACGAGGCTCGCGCGGCGCTCGCCCTGATCGCCCGCGCCTACGCCGACCTGGGCATCCGCGCCTCCCGCCACCGGCTTTCGCTGCCCGGCGAGGGCGGCAAGTACGTGGCCGACCCGGAGCTGTGGCGGCGGGCCACCTCGCTGCTCAGGGAGGTTCTGGACGGCGCCGGCGTCGCCTACGAGGAGGCGGAGGGCGAGGCCGCCTTCTACGGACCGAAGATCGACGTGCAGATCACCGACCGCGCCGGCCGCGAGGCGACCCTCTCCACCGTGCAGATCGACTTCCACCAGCCCGAACGCTTCGACCTGCACTACGTCGGCGCCGACGGGTCCAGGCACCGTCCGGTGATGGTGCACCGCAGCGTCATCGGCAGCGTGGAGCGGGTCGTCGCCCACCTGATCGAGGAACACGGCGGGGCGTTCCCGGTCTGGCTGGCGCCGGTGCAGCTGGTCGTGCTGCCGGTGTCGCAGGCGCAGGAGGACGCGGCGGCGGAGCTGGTGGGCCGGGCGTCGGCCGCCGGGCTGCGGGCGGAGCTCGCGGGCCCCGAGCAGGGCAGCCTCGGCGCCCGGGTGCGGGCGGCGCGGCTCGCGCCGTACCAGGCGGTGATCGGGGAGCGGGAGGCACGCGCCGAGCGGGCCGCCCTGCGGCTGCGCGACGGCCGCCGCCCCGGTGAACTGCCCGTCGGCGACCTGGTCGCGCGGATCGCCGAGCGGGCGGCGGCGCGCGGCAGCGCACTGTGGGAGTGAGCACGCCCCGCAATAGGCTCGTGGACGACCGTGGTGCGGAAGGAGTCCCTGGTGACCGAGGCGAACGAGGCGAACAAGTCGGCCGAGCCGAACGAGCCGAACGAGGCGAGCGAGGCGAGCGCAGTGCCCGAGCAGCCCACTCCCGTGATCATCGACTGCGACACCGGCGTCGACGACGCCCTCGCCCTGCTGTTCGCCGTACGCCATCCAGGCCTGGACGTGCGGGCGGTGACCTGTGTCGCCGGGAACACCGACGTGGACGGGGTGGTCCGCAACACGCTGACCGTGCTGGAGCACGCGGGCGCGGGGGACATCCCGGTGGCGCGGGGCGCCGAGCGCCCGCTCATCGAGCCCGTCCGCACGGCGTCCCATGTGCACGGGCAGGACGGCATGGGCGACCTGGGCCTGCCCGCCCCCACCCGCCGCCCGGTCGACGTGGACGCGGTGACCCTGCTGCGCCGCGAGATCCTGGCCTCCCCGCGCCCGGTGACCCTCGTCCCCACCGCGCCGCTCACGAACATCGCCCTGCTGCTGCGCACCCACCCGGAGGTGACCCGCAACATCGAGCGGATCGTGTTCATGGGCGGTGCGGTGACCACCGGGAACGCCACGCCGGTCGCGGAGTTCAACGTGTGGCACGACCCGGAGGCGGCGGCGATCCTGCTGACCGCGGGCGTGCCGATCACGATGTACGGCCTGGACGTCTTCCAGCGGGTGCTGGTCCCGGCGGCGGACGTGGCGCGGCTGCGGGCGAGCGCGGAGCCGCGACTCAGGCTCGCGGGCGCACTGCTCGCGCACCGCGACCCGGCGAGCTCCGGCGACCCCACGCCCACCGGGGGCCTGGGCGACGCGGGCGCGCTCTGCGCGGTGGCCGACCCTGCGGGCCTGACCACCGAGCTCCTCCCGGTCGAGGTCTCCCTCGCCCCCGGCCCGTCCCGCGGTCAGACGGTCGTCGACCGCAGGCCGCGCCCCGGCGAGTCCGAGATCCACGGGGGCGTGCGCGAACAGGCCCTCGTGGACGTGGCGTTGGACGTCGACGTGGAGCGTTACGTGAAGCTGTGGCTGACCGCGGTGGAAGGCGCCTAGGAACAGCGGGACGGCGGAACAGCGGGACAGCGGAACGGCCGCCCGGTCATCCGGTACGGCCGTCCCGTCACTCGTCTCCGTCAACCCGACGTCGGCCCCGGCGCCGGCTCAGGGCCGGCGCCGGTCTCGGCGTCAGGCGCGCGTGGCCTTGCGGCGCCGCGTGGCGACGACGATCGCCGCGCCGCCCGCCAGCAGCGCCGCCGCGCCGCCCGCGATCAGGGGCGTGTCGCTGCTCGCGCCGGTCTCCGCGAGGTCGCCGCCGCCGCCGTTGGGCGTCGGGGCGGGCGCGGTGGTCGACTCGGAGGCGGACGGGGTGGGCGAGCCGCTGTCGGACGGCGACGCGGACGGCGACGTGGTGTCGCTGTCCGACGGGGTCGACGGCGTGCTGGAGGGGCTGCCGGACGGGCTGCCCGACGGGCTTCCGGAGGGGCTGCCGGAGGCACTGCCCGACGGCGGGGTGACCGGCGGCGGCTGCTCGGTGACCGTGCAGTCCTTCGTGCCGCCGTTCCAGGCCGCGATCAGCTTGTCCTTGATGACCGGGCGGTTCGGCCCCTTGGGCAGGTCGCCGTGGACGAAGCCGTCCTTCGCGTCGAGCTTGCCGTCGAACTTGACCGCGCCGCGGTAGAGGTCGATCTGGGCGAAGCAGCCCGCGTCGGGCACGGCGATGTCGAGGCTCTCGGTCTCGCCGGGCTTGACCGTCACGGTGTCGAAGTCGACGAAGACCTGCTCGCCGGAGGTGGCGAAGCTGGAGCCGTGGGCGAGGTACGAGGCCAGGGAGGCGGTGCACGTCGTCGCGTCGCCGGCGGCGCGGACCTTGACGTGGATCTTGCCGTCCTCGGTCGGCTTGAGGTTCTGGTCGTCGACGCGCACCGAGTCGAAGAAGCGCGTTCCGTCGAGCGAGAACTGGCAGCGGTCGGTCTGCGTCTCGGTGCCCGCACCCGTGCCCGGACGGTAGTGTCCGCCGGAGTTCCAGCCGTCGCCGCCGGGCGTCCCGGTGTCCGCGAAGGCGAGGGAGGCGGCGGCGACGGAGGCGGCGCACAGGGTGAGCGACACGGCGCCCGCCCCCAGCAGGCGGCGCACGGTGACAGTTCGCGCTATGGACATACGGATCCCGTTCTTGGCGAGTCGCCAGGGCTGACTGGT
Organism: Streptomyces sp. NPDC001027; assembly: GCF_040299045.1. Classification (NCBI taxonomy): domain Bacteria; kingdom Bacillati; phylum Actinomycetota; class Actinomycetes; order Kitasatosporales; family Streptomycetaceae; genus Streptomyces; species Streptomyces sp. NPDC001027. The sequence continues at coordinate 21,178 of NZ_JBEPBI010000044.1, read as the reverse complement.
CCGGATCAGAAGACGAAGGCATCAGCGGAAGGCGTCAGGAGAGCAGCGGAGCAGCGGAGAAGGCCGCCGGGCTCATCGGTCACAGCTGCCACGAAGGCCACACGTGTCACAGAGGCCACAGCGTGCCCCCATCGTCGTGTGCATGTCGGACCGCTGTCAACCTGCCTCAAACCCCGGTGAGTTCAAGTTTCCGTCACATGTTCCCCATGTACGGAATGATCCGTTCCGAACGGTTCGACGTTCACTTTCCGGGCACAGTGGACAGACTTGCGTGCATGACCGATTTCTCCCCCCACCGACCCGACTGGTGGCGGCAGGCCGTCGTCTACCAGGTCTATCCGCGCAGCTTCGCCGACGCCGACGGGGACGGCCTCGGCGACCTGCGGGGCGTCACCGGCCGGCTCCCCCATCTCGCCGCACTCGGCGTGGACGCCCTCTGGCTCTCCCCCTTCTACCCCTCCGAGCTCGCCGACGGCGGCTACGACGTCGCCGACCATCGGGACGTCGACCCGCGCCTGGGCTCCCTGGCCGACTTCGACGCCCTCGCCGCCGAGGCCCACCGGCTCGGCCTGAAAGTGATCGTCGACCTCGTGCCGAACCACACCTCCCACCGGCACCCCTGGTTCCAGGAGGCCCTGGCAGCCGGCCCCGGCGCGCCCGCCCGCGACCGGTACGTCTTCCGCGACGGCCGAGGCCCGGGCGGCGCACTCCCGCCCACCGACTGGCAGTCCGTGTTCGGCGGCAGCGCATGGCAGCGCGTCCCGGACGGCCAGTGGTACCTCCACCTGTTCGCCCGTGAGCAGCCCGACCTGAACTGGGACCACGAGGAGATCCGCGAGGACTTCCGCACCACGCTGCGCTTCTGGTCCGACCGGGGCGTCGACGGCTTCCGCGTCGACGTGGCCCACGCCCTCGCCAAGGACCTCGCCGAGCCCCTGCGCGACCTGGGCGCGCCGGAGCTCAGCGGCGACGCCGGCCTCGCCCTGCTGGCTCCGGGCGCCCACCCCTTCTTCGACCGCGACGAGGTCCACGAGATCTACCGCGACTGGCGGCGCGTCCTCGACGCGTACACCCCGCCCCGCACCGCCGTCGCCGAGGCGTGGGTGCCGGGCGACCGCCGCGCCCTGTACGCCCGCCCGGACGAACTCGACCAGGCGTTCAACTTCGAGTACCTGCAGGCGGTGTGGGACGCCGAGGCGATCCGTGCGGTCATCACGGGCTCGCTGGCCGGCGCCCGGGCCGTCGGCGCCTCGGCGACCTGGGTCCTCTCCAACCACGACGTCGTACGCCACGCCTCGCGCCTCATGCTCCCGCCCGGCACGGACGACGGCGGCTGGCTCCTCTCGGACGGCCGTGCTCCGCGCGTCGACGAGACGGCCGGCCTGCGCCGGGCCCGCGCGGCGACGCTGCTGATGCTGGCGCTGCCGGGGTCGTCGTACCTCTACCAGGGCGAGGAGCTGGGCCTGCCCGAGGTGGCCGACCTGCCCGCGGAAGTCCTCCAGGACCCCCTGTGGGAGCAGTCGGGCCGCACCCGCAAGGGCCGCGACGGGTGCCGGGTGCCGTTGCCCTGGACGTCGGCCGGGCCGTCGTACGGCTTCGGGCCCGCGGGGGCCTGGCTGCCCCAGCCCCCCGCCTTCGCGCGGTACGCCGTCGAGGCGCAGGACGGGGTCGAGGGCTCCACCCTGGAGCTCTACCGCACGGCCCTGCGGCTGCGGCGCAAGCTGCTCGACGGCGAGGAGCTCACCTGGGAGCCGGATCCCGCTCCGGGCGTGCTGGCGTTCGCCCGCAGCGACGGCTGGCGGTGCGTGACGAACCTGTCGGACACGCCCGTGCCGCTGCCGACCGGGGAGGTGCTGCTGAGCAGCGCGCCCCTGGACGGCGCCGGCGCGGGAACGCTGCCGCCGGACACGACGGTCTGGCTGGCGGCACGCTGACCCCTGCCGGGCGCCTGCCTGCCGCCGTCACACCGACCGACACCGCCGCCGGCCCGGTGGGAACCCGTCTGCGTCTATGCGCTATCCGCCATTGCCGGTCTGCCCGGGGACCTGTCCGTTCACGGCCGCGCCCAGGTCGATCGGCGTGGAGGTGGCGTTCGGCGGCGGAGTGAGGACGACCATCGGCTGGCCGAGCGGCGGCACCGGCGGCGTCATGTCCGACTTGGGCAGCTTCGGCGGGGTGGTCTGGGTGAACAGCGTGGTGTCGAAGTCGACCAGGCCGGTCTTCTCCATCACCGTGATGTGGTCCAGAACGGTGTTGTTGGCCTGGTCGGCCAGAGAGCGCACCAGCGTGTTCTTCGTCGTCGAGCGGATCTTCGCCACGGTGTTGAAGATCGACCCGTGCGTCATGCGCAGGATGTTGGCGAAGTCGACGTCGAACTGCTTGCCCTGGTCCGACTTGAGAGTGTTGACGAACCCCTCCTGCTGCGGACTGGCCACGTTGGGGATGGTGATGTTCAGCATCGGGGCGATCTTGCGGCAGCTCTCGTCCAGCGCCGCGTGCCCGTCGATGAGGTGCTGGCTGGCGATGAGGACGCCCTTGCTCTGCCCCTTCTGCAGCCCGATCTGCCCGACCGGGTACTCCCACAGGCCTGCGGCCCGCACCGCGACCACGAAGGAGCGGTCGCTCTCGGTCAGAGGTCCCCACTGGGTGTTGGCGATGATTCGGTCACCCGAGGTCGACACGGTGTCCAGGCCGAGCATCGACGGGTACGCGAGGGCGCTGAGCGTCAGGGCCAGCGCGCCCCCCACGAAAATAGTTCCCATCATGTTGCGCGAAAGTGCCACCGTTCCTCCTGCCCGTCGGGGAATCCGCCGTCGTGTCGTCGTCCGGTGGGGACCCGGACGAAGAGAAGTACGCGCGCGGAGCCGTTCGGACTCATCCGGCCGCCAAAAAGTTGATGGACGATGCACTGGCCGGGCGAGTAAGTTCCCATAAGGAACTCGCTGGAGAGAGGGAACCCGCCGTGCAGCAGACCTGGAACGCCGTCGACGCCTACTTCAACGACCTGCTGGTGGAGGAGGACGACGCGTTGCGCGCGGCCGGCGCGGGCAGCGAGGCCGCCGGTCTGCCGCCCCATCAGGTCGCGCCCAACCAGGGCAAGCTCCTGCATCTGATCGCCCGCATCCAGGGGGCCCGCACGATCCTGGAGATCGGGACCCTCGGCGGCTACAGCACCCTCTGGCTCGCCCGCGCCCTTCCCGAGGGCGGCCGCCTGGTGACACTGGAGGCGGACGAACGGCACGCGCGGACGGCGGCGGCGAACATCGCGAGGGCGGGCCTGCGGGACGTCGTGGACCTGCGGGTGGGCAAGGCGTCGGACACGCTGCCCTTGCTGGCGGCCGAGCCGGGGCCGGGGGGCGGGCCGGCCGAGCCGTTCGACCTGGTCTTCATCGACGCCGACAAGCCCTCGAACCCGCTGTACCTGGAGTGGGCGCTGCGGCTGACCCGGCCCGGCAGCGTCATCGTCGGCGACAACGTGGTGCGCGAGGGCGCCGTCACGGACGCGGCGAGCACCGACCCGCGCGTCCAGGGAGTCCGCACCTTCACCGAACTGATCGCCCAGCACCCGAAGTTGACCGCGACGGCGGTGCAGACGGTGGGCGAGAAGGGGTACGACGGCTTCGTCATGGCACTGGTGACGGACTGACGCACGACGCGACGCGACAAGAGACGGACGACGCGACGCGACAAGACAAGACACGACACGGGACAGGGACTTGGGGGGCATGGGGGCATGGCGGCAACGGGGACGAGCACGGCACGACTGTCGGAGATCACGTACTACCCGGTGAAGGGATGCGCGGGGGTGACGCTCACCGAGGCGACGCTCACGTCGACCGGTCTGCCGGACGACCGCACGTACGCGATCGCCGACGAGAAGGGCGAGCTGCGCTGGCAGTGGGGAGACCCCCGGATGGCGCTGATCTCCCCGGAGTCGCGCGACGGCGAGGTGACGCTGCACGCGCCGGGCCGGGACCCGGTGCGGGCGGCCGACCCGGACGTGCACGCCTGGCTCACGGAGTTCCTGGGCGTCCCGAGCACCCTCGTCCGGCCGCCGGCGGGCAACGCCCACCGGCTGCACGTCGTCTCACGCGCCAGCCTGGACGCCCTGAACCGCCGCCTCGCCGCCCGAGGAGCCGCCCCTCTCCCCATGAACCGCTTCCGCCCGAACCTCGTCGTCGACGGCTGGGACGACCCCCACACCGAGGACCGCGCCGCCCGCCTCGCCGTGGCCGGCGCCGAACTGGCCTTCACCGAGGACACGATCCGCTGCGCCATCACCATGGTCGACCAGCGCACCGGCCGCCGCGTCGGACCGGAGCCCCTGCGCACCCTGGCGGACTACCGCCGGGGGGAGGCGGGCGGCATCGCCTTCGGCGCCTACTTCCAGGTCCGTCGGGCGGGACGGATAGCGCTGGGCGACGAGGTGACGGTGTCCTCCGGAACGTCCCCCGAAGTCGCCACGGCTCCCGAAGCCCCCGAAGCCGCCGGACCGTGACCGAAGCGGGCCGGGTCGGGTCGGTCCCCGCCCGATCGGTCCAGGCCGGGTCGCAGGCGGGGCCCGGGACGCGACGCCCTGGACGACGCTTTAGATGCCCTCGGCGTGCCGGACGTGCTTCGCGCCGTCCATGGCCTTCGTCTGGCGGCGTTCCCGCAGGGCCCGGTTGATGGTGTACATGCGGATCGCGGTGAACAGGACGACGGCCGCGCCGATGGCGGCCATCTGCCACTCGCCGTCCCGGACGGCCGCATAGAAGAGGAAGCCGCTGAAGACGACGCCGAAGACGACGAGCAGGGGTTCGCGCACCCAGAAGGGGAGCACGCGGATGACGAGACCGATCATCGGGTCACTTCAGCACCCGCAGCCCGCACCGGCTGTGACGGACGCCACAATTCCGGGAGTTCGTGTGTGCGTGGCGTGCAGAAGACGCGCTGAGGGCGCGCGAAGAACGCGCGAAGAACGCGCAAAAGCGCGCGAATGCCGACGCAGGGCGCGGCCTGGGCAGTTGGCGAACCGTTGACCGCCGGGGGGAAACGTTGACCGCTTCGCGGAGGAGTCCGGACGAACGGGAGGGCGAGTCATGAGGATCCCTCGACCTAGATTCGCTGCATGTCCATGCCACAGCGGCCCCATCAGCCTGCGAGGGCTGCCGCCACGCTCCCGGTCCTCCCCTACCGCAAACCCACCAGGGGCCGGGACTACTGGGTGATCGACGACGTCTTCCCCGAACCCGACATCACCGCGATCCGGGCGCGCTGCCTCGCCAAGGACGACTGGGTCAAGGGCCACCCCTACACCTCGGAGAGCTGGCCCGGACTGCGCACCATGCCCGGTCTCGAACCCGGTGAACTCGACCGCGTGGAGCGGCTGGTGCGCAAAGCGACGGGGGCGCGGAAACTGTGGGTGCAGCAGGCCCCCGGCGGCGGCACCCTCAACCACAACTGCGTCCAGGTCGTCGGTGCGGGGGAGAGCTCTCCGCGTCCGCACTCCGACTCGCGGGCGCTGTGCCGGTACGCGGCCGTGCTGTACCTCAACCCGGCCGTCCCCAAGGACTGCGGCACCAGCTTCTACCGGCAGTCCCTGCCGGGCGGGCGGCTCGGCGGCAACGTCGTCCAGGCCCCGCACAACAACCTCGTCGAGGCCCTCGGCACCCGGTTCGTCGCGCCGGACGCCTTCGAGGAGGACGTACGGGTGCCCCACCGGCACAACCGCCTGCTGCTGTACAACGCCAACCTCGTGCACAGCGCGACCGGTTACTCCGGCGCCACCCTCGAGGAGAAGCGCATGACGGCCGTCTTCTTCTGGATGGCCTGACCCGTCCACGCGAACCCCGGTCGAACTCCAGCCGACTCCAGCCGAACCCGGTCCCGACGTCCGGGCGGGCCGCTTCAGTAACGCACCGCGCGCACCGCTTCCGTCTTCACCTCGCCGGAGAGCGCGCGGTGGCTGCGGGCGATGGCCTTGGCGCTCTTGCCGGCCGGGACGTCGGTGACGGTGACGAGCACGGAGTCGAGCAGTTTGCCGCCGGAGTCCTTGAAGTCCACCTCGACGGCGAAGGACTTCGTCGAGTCGGCGCTGTTCGTGACGGTCACCTCGACCGCGCTGCGGTCGCCGTCGGCGGTCGGCGTGCCGAGCTTCACGTCGTCCTTGGCGTCGACGCCGTTCTCGATCCCGTCGAGCTTACGGCCCACCTCCGCGGTCGCCGACGCGAACGCCTCCGACGCCTGCGAGGCGAGCGAGGAGGCGGCCGCGGTGGCCTGAGCGCCCACCGACTGCGCGGCGGAGGCCGCCTTGCTGGCCACGGAGGACGGGCTGTCGTCCCCCGAGCAGCCGGTGAGCGCCGTGAGCGCGGCCAGCCCCGTCAGCAGGGCCGCGCCCCGCACCGCCGCCGGACGGGCGCCCCACTTCCGGCTTCTGCGGTTCGCTGCCATCACGCCTCCAGGTCGGTCCCTGTGTCCTCGGATCTCCAGTGAAGGCGCGGACCGTCGCGCCCGCATGCCGGCTCACCCGAACGGCGCACCCCCGTGGTGGCGGCCCCCGCCCGGACGGATCGTCGAGGGGCAGTCGCCGAGCCAGAGCCACAGACATGGCCAGAGCCAGAGACACAGTCAGAGCCGCCAGAGACAGAGACGGGGTAGTCCCATGAGCGACCAGCCGCACTCACAGCCGTCGTCGCACGGGTCCCCGGTGTGGGACCCGTCCCACCAGGGCACCGGCACGCCGGCCTGGGCCTCGCCCCCGGCCGGCGGGCAACTGGCCGCCGGCGGGGTCGTCTTCGGCGGCGTGCTGATGTTCGTCAGCGGTGTCCTCGCCGTCTTCCAGGGCATCGCCGCGATCGCCGAGGACGACGTCTACTCCCGGGTCGGCAGCTACGTCTACGAGATGAACCTCGCCGGCTGGGGCTGGGTCCTGCTGATCGTGGGCGTCGTGGCCACGGCGACCGGATGGGGGCTGCTGATGGGGGTGGAGAAGGCGGAGTGGGCCCGGATCAGCGGCATCGTGCTGGCGTCGCTCAGCCTGATCCTGCAGTTCCTGTTCCTGCCGTACGCACCGGTCTGGGCGGTCATCCAGATCGCCATCGACGTCTTCGTCATCTGGGCCCTGGCCTCCTACCGCCCGCTCCAGGGCTGAGGCGCCCGTTCGCCGGTGCGGCCGCCGGGCCCCGTACCGGGCCTGGGGAGCACCGGCGCTCCGGACACCTGCACGGACTTGCGGCGCAGCCACGGCAGGGGCGGCACCTGGGATCCCAGGTACGGGGTGATCCGCACCTCGAAGTGCAGATGCGGTCCGGTGACGTTGCCGGACGCGCCGGACAGCCCGAGGCGCTGGCCGGCCGCGACGCGCTGGCCCCGGCGCACGTCGATGCGGGACAGATGGGCGTACTGCGTGAAGTAGCCGTCCCCGTGCCGCACCAGGACCTGGTTGCCGAAGCCGTCCCCGCAGGTGGTGACGCGCACGACGCCGGAGCCGACGGCGTACACCGGGGTCCCGGAGTCCACCGCGAAGTCCTGGCCGGTGTGGCGGCGGGCCCAGCGCGAGCCCTTCGCGGCGTAGCCGGCGGACAGCCAGTAGCGGCGGGTCGGGGCGGTCCAGGGGGCGGAGCGCTGCTCGGGCGCCCGGCTGCGGTCCCCGAACGGACAGCGGCCCGCGCGCCCGGACGGGTCGACGGCGACCGGGTCGCCGGTCTCCCTGGCCCCCGTCCGCAGCAGGTCCCACAGGTCGTCGCGGACGGCCTTGCGGCGCTCTTCGGCCTCTTCGACGGCCGACGGGAGGGCGTCGGCCTCACGCAGCCGGTCGACCCGCTCGCGCGCCTGCTCGTGGATGCGGACGGCCCGGACGGCCCGGTAGCGCTGTCCGTCGCCCCCCGCTGCGGCGGGCACGGCGGCGAACGCCGTCAGCAGCAGGGCGAGCAGGGCGGCCCCGGTCGCGGCGCTGAGGCGCGCCCGCGTCCGCGGGAAGCGCGCATGATGTTCTCGTCCCATTTCCGGATCATCCGACCGGCGGTGCGTCCAAGGGCGGCGCCTGGCCGGACGGAGGCCTCGGGTTCAGCCGAACGGCCCCCTCCCGCGCCCACCAGGGAGCGGTAGACGGCCGAGGACCGTGGATTGTCGGCGCACTGCCACACGCCGTGCGGACAGTAGTCGCTGATGGTCTGGTACAGCGGCCGGTGCGTGGCGAACCAGTCGAGCATGCCGCGCATGTACTCCGGGTCGTCGCCGTTGCGGAACAGCCCCCACTCGGGATACGACACCGGCTTGCCGTGCGCCCGTGCGAACCGGACGTGCTCGGCCAGGCCGTAGGGCTCGGCGACCTGCTCCGCGAAGGACATGCCGGCGGGCTGGTCGTAGGCGTCCATGCCGACGACGTCGACGTGCGCGTCGCCGGGATAGCAGGCGGTCCAGGGGACGGCGTCGCGTCCCCGGCTGGGCGTGAACTCGAACCGCAACCGCTGCCCGCCCGGCGCCGACCGCACGGCCTCCACGATCCTGATCCAGTACCGCTTCCAGGCCCGCGGATCGGGTCCGCACCGATGGGTGTACGTGGTGCCGTTCATCTCCCAGCCCACCACCAGCACCGTGTCCTGCAGTCCGAGCCCGACGAGCCGCCGGGCCAGCGCCCGGAAGTGCTCGTCGTAGTCGCCGTTCGCCCCTCGGCGCAGCTCCTCCCGCACGACCGCGTCGGACACGTGGTCCTCGGCGCCCTCCAGCATCGGCACGTTGAGCACGAACATCCGGCCGGCGCGGGCATGCGTCCACCGCGCCCAGTGCTCCAGGTAGCCGGGCGCCCCCTCGATGTTGCTCCACAGGTCCCCGGGCAGATACGCGTGCCCCACCCGGGGCGTGGCGACGCCCAGCCACTCGTCCAGCCCGGCGATCCGCCGCACGCCGGCGTCGTCGTACCCGACGTACGCGCCGAACGCCCCGGTCGCAGCCCCCGTCCCCCGTCCGACGGGCACGCAGGCGGGCCCGGCCAGCAGCACGAGGACGGCGAGCAGCGTGAGCAGGACGCGGTGGGCGCGCGGGGAGCGGAACACCGGCACAGGATGACGCCCCCACCCCCACCCCACCCCGCACTCCCGCCAGAACCACCCGGACGGGACGCCTCTCCCCGGCAACCGCAGCGCCCCCGGCGGCAACCCATGAACGTACGAGCGAGTGGACGACCGACTGAACGACCGACGGAACGGCCGCTCCCAGCACAGCGCACCAAGGCGCGGATCGCTCGCGTCGCTCGGTAGCTCAGGCCGCTCGGATCGCGCAGATCTCATCGCACGGCACGTGAATCCCGTACCTCACACGAGGAGTTCACCATGCTAGGCAATCCAGCACCCCCGCATTCGGGACCGCATCCGCATCCACGTCGACGTGCCCGTCGGCGCACCCCCGCGCGCCTGCTCGCCGTGATGGCGGCGCTCGCCGCGTTCCTCCTGCACGCCACCGGCTTCGCCGCGCCGCGCGCTGAGGCCGCGAACGAGTGGAACCCGCCGGCCAACCTGGTCCAGCCGCTCAACGAGGTCTGGAACCACGTCTCGACGACCTACCCCGACCTCTACGGCTTCCGCAACTACGGCTGGGACCAGGTCATGGCCAACCGCGGCAGCATCAACTACTGCGTCCGCTGGGAGTCCGACGCACCGGTCAGCGCGGCGCTGCGCGACCGGATCCACGCGGCCCTGAAGAAGCAGTTCGCCAAGTGGATGGCCGTACAGGTGGAGGGCGGCCGAGGATACGACAACTGGCCCTACACCACCGTGCCGGTCAACATCGTCGGCTGGGCGGTGAAGAACCGCTCCACCCTCCAGTGGACGGACAACTCCGTCGACGTCTACACCAACCGACTCGACGGAGCCGGCGCCCCGCAGTGCGCCCCCGACTGCGGCCGCTTCTTCCACCAGGACGGCAACTACTCCAGGTGCCCCGGCGGCGCCGCTCGCCACTACGACCAGTCCCTCTGGCTCACCAAGGGATTCGGGGGCGGCGCCGGCGGCGACTGGGGCCAACGCGTCGGGCAGGAGTACTTCACCTCGGCCCTCAACCAGGAGAACATCCACATCTACCTGCACGAGGTCGGCCACACCTTCGGCCTCGACGACTTCTACGACTGGACCCCCACCGGCCAGTGCTGCTTCGTCATGAACGCCGGCAGCGCCACCCAGATCACCGAGTTCGACAAGTGGATGTTCCGCGACTTCTGGCGCCACCTCAAACCCCGCTACGGCCTCTGAGCCAACGCTTCCCGGCCCTCTGAGCCCAACCCCTCCCCGCCCGCACGGCGACGGTTCTCACGACCGTCGCCGTGCGCCGTTTCTGCAGGCGGAGCTGCGGATCGAGGGGACGCCCGGGGTGCTCGCGGTGGGGGCCGATCTGCGCACCGGCAGGCTGCGCACGTCCGTTGAGATCCCCGCGCCCGACCAGGGATATCCGCTGACCTGGGTGAAGCGGCTGATCCGCCGCCTCGCGGAGGCTCCGGCGGACCTGCATGTGGAAACCCTGGTCGAGGACGGTCCCGGCGGCCCGCGCGGCACCCTGGAGCGGCTCCGCCCCGAACCGGCCGATCTGCTGCCGAAGAACGGCGCGAGGATCACCGGTTTCCGGCTCACCCTCTTCAAGGGCATGGGCAGCGGTCGCGGCAATGCCGAGTCCGGGTTCATTCGCAGCGTGGACGACGCCGTGCAGCGATTCCACTCCTCGGTCGTCGTCCGTCTGGAGCATCCGGCTCCGCGGGGTTCCGCGGGTGCTTCGTCGGGGAACCCGGCGGGGTGAGATCCCTCCGCTTCGGCGTCCCCGTGGGCAGGAAGGCCACGGGGACGCCGCGTTTCACCGGCGCCGAAGTCGCCGCTGCGGACAAGACGTCGTGTGACGAGGCAACCGGATGCGGGGAGTTGGGGGTCTTCTGAGGCGACAGTGCCTTCTCGGACGTATTCCTGCTCGTGTGCAGGGTTCCGACGTTCGGCGGCGACCGGCGTCGGCGATCCGAGCACGGTGTACGGGGTGGACGGCCGAGGCGGAGGGGCGAGCGCCGGTGAGCGGAACGAGAAGGCGTGGACAGGAGCCGGTGCGGCCGGCCGGCCGGGGGAGCAGGCAGGCGGGCCGGTCCGGCGGGACGCGGCTGACCCGGCGCGGGCGCGTCGTCGCCTGGGGCGCGGGGGTGAGCGCCGTGGTGCTCCTCGGGGCCGGCGGGACCGCCGCCTGGATCTGGCACGACCTCAACGACAACATCACCTCCGCCGAGGTGGACGACAAGCTGGGCGCCGACCGGCCGCAAAACCTGAGCCCCGGATCGAAGAACATCATGGTCGTGGGGTCCGACAGCCGTGACGGCGCCAACGCCGAGTACGGCAAGGACCTGACGACCATGCAGTCCGACACGCTGATGGTGCTGCACATACCGGCCGACCGTAAGTGGGCCTCGGTGGTGTCCCTCCCGCGTGACTCGTGGGTGGAGATACCCGGGTGCCAGAAGGGCGACGGCACGTCGTCCACGCCGCACCACTTCAAGATCAACGAGGCTTTCGCCCTCGGCGGCAGCAACGGCAAGGTCGCCGAGGCCGCCGCGTGCACCATCAAGACCGTCGAGGCCAACACCGGTCTGCGCATCGACCACTTCATGTCGGTCGACTTCTCGGGCTTCAAGGGCATGGTCGACGCGCTGGAGGGCATCGAGGTCTGCCCGAAGCAGGCCATCCACGACGAGAAGGCCCACCTGGACCTGGAGGCCGGCTGCCAGACCGTCAAGGGCGAGAAGGCGCTCGGCTACGTCCGCACCCGCTACAGCGTGGGCGACGGCTCCGACATCGGACGCATCGGGCGGCAGCAGGAGTTCATGGACGCGCTGGCCAGGAAGGCCAAGTCCAAGCTCACCAGCCCCGACGCGATGTACGGCTTCCTCCAGTCGGTCACCAAGTCCCTCACCACCGACCCCGACATGGCCGGCATCAAGCCGCTGTACGGGCTCGCGGACGAGCTCAAGGGGATCCCGAGCGACCGGCTGAGCTTCCTCACCGTGCCCAACTACGGGCGCGTCGCCGACCAGCCCAGGGACAAGGCCAACGTCGTGTGGCAGTACCCGCAGGCCGCCGACCTGTTCACCTCCCTGGCCAAGGACAAGGAGGTCACCAAGGCGCAGTTGGACGCCTCGAAGAAGAACGTGGTGTACGCCTCCAGCGTGCGGGTCCAGGTGCTGAACGGCACCGGCGTCCCGGGGCGTGCGGCGGCCGTCGCGGAGAGGCTGAAGAAAGCCGGTTACACCGTCACCGGCACGGGCAACGCCCCCGGGACGGTGGCGAAGACGACCGTCACCTATCCGTCGGGCCTCGAGAGCAAGGCTGCCGTCCTCGCGTCCCGGCTGCCCGGCCTGCGTCCCACGGCGGACGGTTCGGCCGCCGCAGGCGTCGTCACCCTGGTCGTCGGACCGGAGCTGAAGGTGGAAGACGTCGCCTGATCGTTTCGCAGCCGTTCTTGGTCAACAGGGCTCCGGAAATGGGGTAAGGTTGATCTTGAGCCGGTCACCGGGAAGAAAAAACGGTGAACGACCTCTGCGTTGGTGGTCCAAGGAAAGACGCCCCGCTTCCTGCGGGGAAATGCAGGTGCAAGGCCTGCCCGGCGCTCCATCAGGAAGAGCCCCACCCCGTGTCCACGGGGTGGGGCTCTTCCTCGTCTCCGTCCCCCGCCCCGCTCCGCCCGGACCGGCCCGGTCGGTCGTCACCGGCGAGCGGCGGACGGTATCCGCGGCCCCGGCCGCGCCGCCTCGACCGTTCGGCCGATACCGCCCGCCGCTTCTGCGCCTACCGTGAACGGCATGAGATCAGCCTGGCTACGGGGCAGTGCGCGGGGCGCGGCCGTCGGCGCGCTCCTGGCGGCCTGCGTCCTCGACTTGGTGATCGCCGCCGAGGACGGAGAACCGTGGGGTCCGGCGGTCATCCTCGCCGTCGGCCTGGTCGCGGTGCTGTGGCCCGCCTCGCGGCGCCCGGCATGGCTCACCCCGCAGCTGCGCACCGCCGTGCCCGCTCTGCTGTCCGCCCTGTACACGGTCGCCACGCTGGTCCTGGACCGCGAGAGCTCCTTCGGGCCGGGCGAGCTCGCCGTCCTGCTGTGCCTCCTCTTCGTCGCCGTGCGGCACTGCCCGCCGAACCGGCTCCTCGTGTGCGCGGCGCTGGACGCGCTCGCCTTCCTCGCCACGCCGTGCCGCCAGTTCTGGCCGCTGTGGGACCAGGCCGGCGCGGGGCTCGCCTACGTCGTCGTCGGACTGGTGTTCGTCCTGCTCGTCGGCTCGCTCGCCGCCTACCTGCGCTCGCTCGACTACCGCCGCACCGTCGCCGTTGACGACACCCGCCGCGAGGAACGCCTCGCCATCGCCGCCGACCTGCACGACTTCGTCGCCCACCATGTCACCGGGATCCTCGTGCAGACACAGGTGGCGCGCATGATGACGACCGCCGCGCCGGAGGGGCCCGAGCGGCTCGACCCGGTCCTCGCCGGCATCGAACGGGCCGCCACCGAGGCACTCGCCTCCATGCGGCGCACGGTCGGCGTCCTGCGGGACACGCCCGAGGCCGACCGGCGGCCCGTCGGCGACCTGGCCGGCGTCACCAACCTCGTCGAGAACTTCACCGGACGGCCCGGCCAGGCGGTCGTCCTCCACCGTTCCCCGGCCGTCGGCGACGACCTCCCGCACGAGGTGCAGGCCGCCGCCTTCCGCGTCGTCCAGGAGGCGCTGACGAACGTGCGGCGGCACGCCGCCGACGCCCGTGCCGTCACCGTCCGCCTCGACCTCGACCGCGGCCGGCTCGACGTCAGCGTGGTCGACGACGGCCACGGCGGCGCGCCCCTGCCGGCCGAAGCCCACGGCGGCGGCTTCGGCCTGGTCGGCCTGCGGGAGCGGGTCACGGCGCTGGGGGGCGACCTGAACACCGGTCCGCTGCCCTCCGGTCACGGATGGCAGGTCCACGCCCTGTTCCCTCTCGCCCGTGCCTAGCGCGGCCGGCGGCCGGGAGGGGCCGCCCGGCCGCTCTCTCAGCGCCCGCCCGTGCCGTTGCCCTTGGCGGGCGAACGGCGGCGGCCCTGTGCGGGCCTGCGGGGGCGGGAGGCGGAGCCGCCGCGCTCGGAGGAACCGCGCTCGGCTCCGCCGCGCTGGGCGCCGCCGCGCTCGGAGCCGCCCCCGCGGGACGGGTTCTTGCGGGCGGGCCGAGCTTCCGCGGCAGGCGGCGGGGTGAGCACGACGGGGACGCCGGACGGCGGCTGTGCCCCGGTGATCCGGTTCAGCTCGGCGCCCCCGGAGCGGACCTGGGTGGTCTGCGGGGTGATGCCGGCGTCGGCCATCAGGCGGGTCATCTCACGGCGCTGGTGGGGCAGGACGAGGGTGACGACGGTGCCGGACTCGCCGGCGCGGGCGGTGCGGCCGCCGCGGTGCAGGTAGTCCTTGTGGTCGCCGGGCGGGTCGACGTTGACGACGAGGTCGAGGTTGTCGACGTGGATGCCGCGGGCGGCGACGTTGGTGGCGACCAACACCGTGACGTGTCCGTCCTTGAACTGGGTCAGGGTGCGGGTGCGCTGCGACTGGGACTTGCCGCCGTGCAGGGAGGCCGCCCGGACGCCGACCGCCAGCAGCTTCTTGGCCAGCCGGTCCGCCGCGTGCTTGGTGTCCAGGAACATGATCGTCCGGCCGTCGCGGGCGGCGATCTCGGTCGTCGCGGCGTGCTTGTCCTCGTCCTCCACATGCAGCACGTGGTGGTCCATCGTGGTCACCGCGCCGGCCGACGGGTCGACCGAGTGGACGACGGGGTCGTGCAGGTAGTTGCGCACCAGCCGGTCGACGTTGCGGTCGAGGGTCGCCGAGAACAGCAGCCGCTGCCCGTCGGGGCGCACCAGGTCGAGCAGTCGCGTCACCTGCGGCATGAAGCCCATGTCGGCCATCTGGTCGGCCTCGTCGAGGACGGTGACGGCGACCTGGTCCAGCCGGCAGTCGTCCCGGTCGATGAGGTCCTTCAGACGCCCGGGGGTGGCGACGACGACTTCGGCGCCGCCGCGCAGGGCGCTCGCCTGCCGGCCGATGGAGAGTCCTCCGACGACGGTGGCGATGCGCAGGCGCAGGGTGCGGGCGTAGGGGGTGAGGGCGTCGTTGACCTGCTGGGCCAGTTCCCGGGTCGGGACGAGGACGAGGGCCAGGGGCTGGCGGGGTTCGGCCCGCTGCCCGGCGGTGCGGGCCAGCAGGGCGAGGCCGAAGGCGAGGGTCTTGCCGGAGCCGGTGCGGCCACGGCCCAGGACGTCCCGGCCGGCCAGCGAGTTCGGCAGCGTCGCCCCCTGGATCGGGAACGGCGTGGTGACGCCCTCGGCGTCGAGAGCGGCCAACAGCCGCTCGGGCATGTCGAGTTCGGAGAACGCCTCGACCGGCGGCAGCGCCGGGGTGAGCGTCACCGGCACCGCGAACTCGCCGCCGGACGCGGCGGGTCGGCTCCCGCGTCCGCTCCGCCCGGCTTTGGCCGTACGGGAGGGCGCGCCCTGGCGCCGGTCCGTACGGGAGCGGACCGAGCTGTTGCGGTTCATCCGGTGCCTTTCTCGAAAACTTCCGGACGCCATGAACCGGGGCCCGCACTCAGGAGTGCGGGCCCCGGTCGTGTCGTCCGCTTGAAACAGACTCAGACGACGGTTCAGGCGGGGAGGATGTTCTCCGCCTGCGGGCCCTTCTGGCCCTGCGTCACGTCGAAGGTGACCTTCTGGCCTTCCTGAAGCTCACGGAAGCCGGACGTGGCGATGTTCGAGTAGTGGGCGAAGACGTCCGGGCCGCCACCCTCCTGCTCGATGAAGCCGAAGCCCTTTTCCGAGTTGAACCACTTCACGGTGCCAGATGCCATGCTGTATCTCCTTTGGGGCAATGCCCGGTGCCCGCACCTTGCGGAACCGGTGTCGCAGCATCAGAAAAGCCCCAAAAACAAAAAGAGTGCCCGTCGACGGAAGGTCGAAAGAGCACTCTGAAGCCTCTGGTAACCGAAACTGCCACTTTTCTCACGGTAGCACAGGTCGGGATGAGGAGCGGGAACGGTTTTCTGGGTTCCCCTACGCGTCGCGCTGAGTACGCGTACTCAGGAGGCGAGGGCCCTTCCGGCGGCAGGCTGGACGCGTCAGCAGCCAGGCTTCGGCCGTCAGAGGAGTCCACCGTGGGGAAGACCGGCATTCGAGTACGTGTTCGATCTGCTCGGGGGCTTGTGCTGGCCGGAGCGGCCATGGCGGCCGCGGCCGCTTCCACGCTCACCGGGTGTTCCCTGCAGATCGAGGAGGCCGTCTGCGGAGGCGGCCACTACCCGGTGCTCGCGGTGAACAGCGGCGGCGGGGACTGCGTGCCGGACGGCGAGGAACCGGCCGAGGGCTGGGCCCGCTATCCGGAGGGAAAGGTCCCGGAGAAGGTCGGCGACAAGTGGTACGTCTACTGGAGCACGCACACGCTCGACGGGAAGGGCGCGATCGTGGAACTCCCGGAAGGCGAATAGCGCCGGGAGAGGGTCTTCGAGTGCCGTAGAGGTGGCCGTACGGGGGCCGTTGTATAAACAGTTCATGATCTATCACGTCGTGCGCGCGGACGAGTGGAACGCCGGAGCCGACCGGCCCTACGCGCCCGCCTCTCTCGCCGAGGACGGGTTCGTGCACTGCTCGCCCGACGCGGAGACCACGCTGGCCGTCGTCAACGCGTTCTACCGGACCGCCCCCCGGCCCCTGCTGGCGCTGGTCCTCGACGAGGAACGGCTCGCCTCCAGGTGCGCCTGGGAGGCGGCCGACCCCGCTCCGCCGCCCGGCGCCCGCCCCGGCACCCTGTTCCCGCACGTGTTCGGACCGCTCGACCGGGAGGCCGTGGTACGCGTCCTCGAGGTCCGCTGGGACGCGGACGGCCGGGCGACGGGTCTGACGGACGCCGGCTGAAGCAGGGGGCGAGGTCAGCCGAGGCAGATCAGGCCCAGCAGACAGACGTCGGACGGCGAGGTGGACGCCGTCCCGGAACCCGTCCCGGACGACGATGACGACGGCGACGAGCCCGAAGCGCCGGACGAGGACGACGGGTTCGAGCCGGAGCCCGAGCCGGAGCCCGAGTTCGAGTTCGAGCCCGGGTTCGAGCCGGCGCCCGTGCCGGAGCCCGAGGTCGACGTCGAGGCGCCCGAGCCGCCGGTCGCGGCCGGGGCGGAAGGCTGCTGCCCCGCCGTTCCGGTCAGGGCGCCGACCGTAGAGCCGTAGACGGAGGATCCGTGTCCGCGCTGCTGTCCCGAGGAGGTCCGCGCCGACTGCGCCGCGGTGTCGGCGACTGAGGCGGAGTCCGGACGGGCGCCCGACGCCGAGTCCTGCCGCCCGGTGTGCCCGGTGGCCGCCGGCTGTGACGGCGAGGCGGCGGACGGCGCGTCGCGCCGGCCGTCGGACCGGCTCACCGTGGGGACGGTGTGCTCCAGGGTCGGTTCCTCCCCGCCGGCGGCGGTGGGGGTCTCCGGCGCCGAGGCCGCCTGGGTCCGGTCGCCGTTCTGCCGCTCCAGCGCGGCGACCGCGAGGCCGCTGACGAGCGTCACGGCCGTCACGACCACGGCCCGCCGCTGGTTCTTCTTCCAGCGGGCCAGCTGCCGCCGCCGTGCCGCCCGGCCCTGGGGCGCCGCGGACACCGCGGCCACGGACGGCGAGGCCGTCTCGCGCGTGAGGTCGACGTCCATGTCGGCGTCGGCGTCGGCGTGGACGTGGGCGTCGGAGTCGGAGCCCGCGTGGAGGCCGAGGGCGACGTCGAGAGCCCGGTCCGCAACACGCTCGGGAACGCGTTCGGAGCCGTTTCCGGGAAACCTGCCGGACAGGGACGCGGCGGTGAAGGGCGTGGAAGCGGAAGACGCGGGGGCGAAGGGCCTGGAGGCGACAGGCGCGGCGGCCGCGTACGGGGACGTCGCCCGTGCGGTCCCGGCCCGGACGGCGTGTCCGTGGGTCGGTATCGGGGCGATGTCCGGAGCGTAGGCGCCGCACCCCGGACACACCAGGGCGCCGTTGAGATGCCGACGACACGAGGAGCAGTAGTCCATCTGCGGTCTTCCTATTTGACGTGCCGTCGCTCCGTCGGGGCCGCGACCTGATCACGTTCGCACGGGGGGTCGAACGGCCAGCAACGCTAACGACTCGTGCGGAGGACTGTGTGCAGCCTGTGTGATGCTCCTGCGCGAATGTGTTGAGGGATGTCGGCATGCGGCGCGCGCCCGCCCCCGGCCGCTGGGGAGCGGGGAAGCCGGGGCGCCCCGCTCGGGGCTGCTTCTGTGTCGCCCCTGCCGCCCTTTGCGTACATCCATGTGAACGAGAATCATGTACGCGTCTATTGACGCGTTCAGGACAGTGCCCCTAGCTTCCGGGAAAAAGCGCTTTCCGTACCTCTGGCAGACGACCCGCACCGTCCTGGAGATGGAGAGAACGACATGCTTGTGAGACCCGTCATCGCCTGCGCCGGCCTGGTGGCAGGCGCGCTCGTCGCGTTGTCCGGCACCACGGCGCAGGCCGCCACCACCCGCTACGAGGCCGAGGCCTCCCCGGCGGTCTGCACCGGCACCATCGACTCCGACTGGACCGGGTACTCCGGCAGCGGCTTCTGCAACGGAGCCAACTCGACCAGTGGATATGCCCAGTTCACCGTGAACGCGGCCACGGCCGGCACGGCGACGCTGAACGTCCGCTTCGCCAACGGCGCGGCGGCCGCCCGCCCGGCCGCGCTGGTCGTCAACGGCACGACCGTGCAGACGCCGTCCTTCGAGGCCACCGGCGCCTGGTCGACATGGGTCGGCAAGACGCTCACCGTGACGCTCGCCGCGGGCGCCAACACGATCCGGCTCAGCCCCACCACGTCCGCCGGACTGCCCAACGTCGACCGTCTCGACGCCGACGTGTCCGGCGACACGACGCCGCCTGCCGGCTCCGCGCTCTACGTGGCCCCGGGCGGCGCCGACGGCGCGGCCGGCACGCAGAGCGCGCCGACCACCCTCGCCTCGGCGATCAGCCGGGTGGCCGCCGGCGGAACCATCTACCTGCGCGGCGGCACGTACTCGTACGGGTCGACGGTCACCGTCCCGGCCACCAGCAACGGCACCTCCTCCGCCCGCACCACGCTGGCCGCCTACCCGGGCGAGACGCCGGTGCTCGACTTCTCGGCGCAGAGCGAGAGCCCCTCCAACCGCGGGCTGCAGCTGTTCGGCTCGTACTGGCACGTCAAGGGTCTCGTCGTGCAGCACGCCGGGGACAACGGGATCTACGTCGGCGGCAGCGACAACGTCGTCGAGCGCACGGTGACCCGCTACAACCGCGACACGGGACTCCAGCTCGGCCGGATCGCCTCCACCACGCCCGCCGCCCAGTGGCCGGCCCGCAACCTGATCCTGAGCGCCGAGTCGCACGACAACGCCGACTCCGACGGCGAGGACGCCGACGGCTTCGCCGCGAAGCTCACCACCGGCGTCGGCAACGTCTTCCGCTACGCCGTCTCGCACAACAACATCGACGACGGCTGGGACCTCTACACCAAGACGGACACCGGCGCCATCGGCCCGGTGACCGTCGAGGACTCCCTGTCGTACAACAACGGCACCCTCTCCGACGGGACCGTGAACTCCAACGGCGACCGCAACGGCTACAAGCTCGGCGGCGACGACATCGCCGTGAACCACGTCGTGCGGCGCAGCATCGCCTTCCACAACGGCAAGCACGGGTTCACCTACAACAGCAACCCGGGCTCCATGGCGGTGTCGAACAACCTGAGCGTCGACAACGCCCAGCGCAACTACTCGTGGGACGCCGGGACGTCGGTCTTCCGCGGCAACGCCTCCTGCCGGTTCTCGGTCAGCGGCTCGAACGACAAGACCGTCGGCGACGCGGACGGCTCCAACCAGTTCTGGTCGGGCTCCAACGGCAGCCGGTGCGCCTCGTACTCCGGCGCCCTCGGCTGGTCCTTCGCCTCGGACGGACGCCTGGTGGTGACCCTGGGAGGCAGGCAGGTGTCGCTCTAGGGAGCGTGCCTCGTGAGTCGCGTCCGCCGGCGCCGTGACGGCGCCGGCGGGCACGGATCACGCCCGGGGCGAGCCGGTCCTCGGCGCCCCGTCCGCCTCCGCCCCGCCGGGCCGCCCCGGCCGGTGAGGTGCGTGACATCCGAGGTCACGGTGGAACCCCGGACATCTGTTCGCCGTCAAGAAAGGCGAACCACACGAACAGATGAACGCACGGAACGACATGGGGTGGGCGCGCGGTGGACAGGCGGATCAGGGGGGCGGCACTGGCCTGTCTCCTTTTGACGGCGGGCCTGGCGACGGGCTGTACGACCGAATCCCGCGCGGAATCCTCCTCCTCCGCCACCCCGGACGCCTCCGCGTCGGCCAAGCAGGCCGGCCGGGGCGAGGCGGGCGCACGGGCGGGCACGGAGCCCGACGCCCGGGCGGCCACCGCGGCCGCCTACCGCAAGTGGGGGCTCCAACCGCTCGCCGCGCCGCCGGCGCCGCCCGCCACCAAGCCGTCCCCCAAGGCCGCCAAGGACGGCGGGGTGCCGGTGATCAGCGAGATACCCACCAAGCAGAAGATCGTCTTCCTCACGTTCGACGACGGGGCCGAGAAGGACCCGAAGTTCGTGACGATGATGCGGGAACTGAAGATCCCCTTCACGATGTTCCTGACAGACGCCGCCATCCGCGCCGACTACGGCTACTTCAAGCCGCTCCAGCACTTCGGCGACGGCGTCCAGAACCACACCCTGACCCACCCGAACCTGCGCACGCTGGGCGCGAGCGCCCAGAAGCAGGAGATCTGCGGCCAGCAGACCAAGCTCAAGGCGGAGTACGGGACCACGCCCAGGCTGCTGCGCCCGCCCTACGGCAACTGGAACGAGGACACCCGGGCCGCGGCGGCGTCCTGCGGCCTCGAGGCGATCGTCCTGTGGCGCGAGTCCATGCAGATCACGAACATGCAGTACCAGCGCGGCGACAAGAAACTCCACCCGGGCGACATCATCCTGGCCCACTTCCGCGGCCCGTCCGAGCTCAAGGGCACGACGATGACCGAGATGACGGCGAACCTGCTGCGTCACATCCAGGAGCAGGGCTTCGACAGGCTCGACCGCGACCACTTCCGCGAACTGCTGCGCGGCCGGCCGAAGGTGGTCGCGCTCACTCACTGCTCCAACGTCACCGGCGTCGTCCAC
>NZ_JBEPBI010000043.1:0-50843 GCF_040299045.1 Streptomyces sp. NPDC001027 | reverse complement strand
TCGATCCTGTTGAGCGCCCTCCGAAGGGAGGCCCCCCGCCGTCCGGAGGTGTGAAGGCTTCCGGGCGGCGGGGGCCTGCGGGTGGGAGCGGGGAGTCAGGGCGCTTGGGTCGAGATCTCGAACGGCTTGGACTGCGGGGGCGATTCGGCGCCGTCGGCGGCCACGGCGGTGACGACGTAGTAGTAATACGCCGGAGCCAGGCCGGTGTCCGTGTACGTCAGTGCCGTCACGCCCGAAACGATGCGGTGCTCAGGGGTGAAGACGTCCGAGGCGGACGTGGACCGGTAGACGTTGTACGCGACGGTGGCATCCTGGTCGCACGAGCCGACCTCCCAGTTGAGCTGGACGAAGTCCGCTCCCCTGCCGCCCCCGGTGATCCGGGGAGTGGCCGGTGCGGTCATGACCTGGCAGGGCACGGTGACCTCGGCCATCGGTGAGAAGTCGGACCACAGGCTGTGCGTGCTGACGGCGCGCACCACGTAGTGCCACGTCCTGCCGGCGGGCACGTTCTCGTTCGTGAACGTCGTGCCGGTGACGAGCGGGGAGACCGAGTAGGCCGACGCGGGGTCCGAAGCGGTCGTGCGGTAGACGTAGTAGCCGGCCACATCGGTCGACGTGCTCGCGGTCCACGCCACCGTGACGTTGCCGTTCTCGGCCGTCGCGGTCACCGAGGCGGGCGCGACCGGCTTCTCGTACACCGGCAGGCGCTTGCCGTAGACGGCGCCATAGCCGGGCTGGGGCATGGGCGAGGTGTTGCCGGCGGCGTCGACGGCGCGGACGGTGTAGCCGAACTGCACGTCGACCGGGACGTCGGCGTCGAGGTACTTGACGTCCCGCACCACGGCGATCTGCTCCCACGCACCGAACATCGACTTGCGCATGACGAGGTAGTGATCCGTGTCGTCGGTGTTGGCCGTCCAGACGAGGTGCACGCCGTCGGCGCCGTTCCACGAGCTCAGGCCGTACGGCATGTGCGGCGGGGTGACGTCTCCGCTGCGGGTGGCCGAGGCCGTCGTCGACGCGTTCGACTCCGTGCCGTGTGTCGTGACCGTCCTGACCTGGTAGTAACGCACCTGGCGGACGGGCGCCGTGAAGTCGTCGTAGGCGGAGCCACTGACCGGCGTTCCGGTCAGTCTGGTCCACGGGCCGGCAGCCGACTCGGCGGCGTAGACGTGGAACCGGTGGGACGCGTCACCGTCGTATCGCCAGCCGACGGTGTTGCGGTCGACCCAGCCGTTGGCGGAGACCTGCGTCGGCGGCAGAGGCTTGAGCTCGGTCGCGTCGAGCTGGATGGGGGCAGAGTACGGGGAGTTGTTGCCTGCGCTGTCTGCGGCTCGCACGCGGTAGTAGTAGGTCGTGCCCAGGGCGGCGTTGAGGTCGGTCAAAGCGGTGCTCTGCGTGGGCGTGGAGACGGAGGAGAACGGCCCCTCCGGTGCGAGGGACCGCTGCACCTCATAGGAGGTCGCCCCGCTCACCGCGGACCAGGAGAGCCGGGTGCCGAAGTCGTCGTGCGTGGCCGTGAGTCCGGTGGGGGCGGCTGGGGCTGTTCTGTCGGCGCTGACGATGCGCGTCAGGGAGGACAGCGGGGAGAGGTTGCCCGAGCGGTCGCCGGCACGGAGGGCGTACTCGTGGGTGGCGCCGGTGGCGGGCGGTGTGTCGGTGAAGGCGCTGCCGGTGATGGGGGTGCTGTTGAGCGGGCTCCAGACGCCGGTGCTCCCGGTGCGGCGGTAGAGGCGGTAACCGGCCAGGTCCAGCTCGTAGTTACGGGACCAGACCAGGGTCGTCTTCAGGGTGGCCGCCGAGTAGGCGGCCTTCAGGCCGACCGGGGCCAGGGGGGCGATCCTGTCGTAGGCGGCGCCGATGACGGGCTTGTAGGCGAAGGCGACGTTGGCAGTGCCGGTGAAGGCGGCGAAGTCCACGCGCAGGGTGTGTGTCCCGCGCGGGACGGTGAGGCGGAGGGTCTTCTTCTGAGTGGTGTTGACGTTGCGCCACAGATCGATCTTGCGGTTGCCGTCGAGGTAGACGCGGGCGCCGTCCTGGACGGCGACGGTGAGGTCGAAGGGGCCGCCGGAGCCGAAGTTGCGAGTGGTGCTCCAGCGGACGCCGAAGTCGTCCCGCGGCAGGGTGACGCCGACAGGGTCGCCGAGGCCGTAGTTCTCGGCGATGGAGGCATCGCAGACGGTGGCCTTCGGGGTGCCGGTGAGTGTGGTGTTGGCGTAGTACTGAGCCTTCCACACACCTGCCGAGCAGGTCACGGCCGCCTGCGCGGTTGTGGGGAAGGCGAGTCCGGTCAGGGTGGTCGCCAGAGAGAGCACGGCTGCGCTGGCCGTACGGCGCGTCACGTGTAGGGATGTGCGCATCTGCTGACGGCCACACTTTCGATCGGAAACAGGGAGAAGGCGCGTGCGCCGCCTCGATCGTGTCATTCGAAAGATCGCTCACGTAAGGGGGTTTGTGCGGAATCACGTCAACCACTTCCCGCTGCCGCGTGCCAGGCGGCAGACGGCGTGTCATGGAAGCTCAGGCATGACCGGACAACAGCCGGCAAGCCGGATGCGGCTCACTTCCAAAGGGTCGACGACCTGTTGCGCCCGCTCGCGCTGCTGGTCGTCGGCGTGCTCACCCGCCGCCACCGGGACTTCGCCCCGCCGAGTACGCCGTCCAGGAGGCGGCCTTGGCCATGTCTCGGCTCTGACGGTCGTTGTGGACCGCCTGTGGGATCTTGAGACCACGGGCAGCCCGTGGCAGGCTCATGCTGCATGATCGATGAATTCGCGAAGAACGACCTCCACGGGAGACTGCGGCGGGATCGCAAGGCGCTGCTCTGGAAACTTGACGGCCTGTCGGAATACGACGCCCGCCGACCTCTGACAGTGACCGGGACGAATCTCCTCGGCCTGGTCAAGCACGTGGCCAACGTCGAGGCCAGGTACTTCGGCGAGGTCTTCGACCGCCCTTCCCCCGAATCGCTGCCCCGGTGGCAGGACCACTCCGACGGCAGCGACATGTGGGCGACCGAGCACGAGACCCGCGAACAGATCATCGGGTTCTACTGGCGCACATGGGAACACTCGGACGCGACGATCAACGAGCTTCCCCTCGACGCCCCCGGCCACGTGCCGTGGTGGTCGGAGCCTTGTCCCAACACGAACCTGTTCGCCGTCATGGTCCACGTGCTCAGCGACTCCGTCCGGCATGCGGGGCATGCCGACATCCTGCGCGAGGGCCTCGACGGCCGGACCGGGTTGCGCGCCGAACACGAGCAGCAGATCGACGAGGAGGCCCGCGCAGCCTATTGCGCGAAGATCGAGCAGGCCGCCAGGGCAACCGCGTCGATCACTGCTTAGCCGTTGTGCGTCAGGACGTTGGTGACACCGCATAGTGGTGGGCGAGGTCGGCGGCGAGGTCGCTGAGGTGAGCCCTGGCTTCGGAGGGGCCGTGCACGGTAACGGCGCTGCCGAACGGCAGTAGTGCGCGCACGTCCTCCAGATGCAGGAAGCGGATCGTCACCTTGTGACCGGCGGCGGCTTCTTCATCGTCGTCCCGGGCGAGTCCTCGGGCGAACATGAGGCCGTCGTTCGAGACTCCGGGATACTTCACCTTCGACCTCGGGCCAGGCGCTGACCTCGCTCTGTGGTCCGGCCGGTTCGAGGACCTGTCACCGGACGTCCCGCGTACCGGTGAGGTGTGCCTGGCCATCGAGGTGGACCCGACGAGCTCAACGCGATCTTCAAGCGGTGGAAGTCCAAGGGGGTCGCGATCCTTCACGAACCTCATGATGAGGCGTTCGGGCTGACCTTCCTCGCAGCCGATCCTGACGGGAATCGTGTCCGAGTGGCGCCGCGGGACTGAAAGGCCGCAAGGCGGCGGGCGCGCACGACAGGTGTCGCGCCGGCCGCCGTCATTGGATCAGAGGGATGACGGCGCGGACACGGATCTTTGAGAGCAAAATGGCTGCACATGAATGAGATCTCCGAGCTGGTCGGTCATCTGGGGCTGGAGCCGCACGTCGAAGGCGGGTGGTTTCGGCAGACGTGGCGGACCGGGCCGAGCGCGGTTCCGGACGGGTACGCGGGGCCTCGCCCCTTCGCGACGGGCATCTACTTCCTCCTCCATCCCGGCGAGGTGTCCCGTTGGCACCGGGTGCGTTCGGACGAACTGTGGCTGTGGCACCGGGGCGGCCCGCTGACACTGCGGCTCGGGGGAGACGGAGCCGCTCCGCAGGAGGCGGCCGCCGCTTCGATGGGGCCGGACATCGAGCATGGGCAGCAGCCGCAGCTCCTTGTGCCTGCCGGCGTCTGGCAGACCGCCCAACCAGCCGGTGACGAGCCGGTCCTGATGTCCTGCATCGTCGCTCCGGGCTTCGAGTACGAGGACTTCGAGATGCTGTGAGCCGTACGAGCCCGGCTTGCCGAGAGCGGGTCCGAGAAGGGGTTGCGTCGAGCGCACATACGTTCCCTCCCGTTCACCGCGAGCGAGCCCGCACAGGAGGGAACGTGCCTGTACGGCAGGCTCCGTCACTCGATGGCGAAGGGGCGGCCGGCTTCCACCGCCGCGGGCTGCGGAGGAAGGTGCGGCTCGGGCCGGTGGGGCGCGGTGTGCAGCTGGGTGAGGCGTTCGCCTTCGACGTCCACCTCGGGCAGCAACCGCTGCAGAGCCCCGCATGCACGCCGCTCCCGACACCTTCTGCAGCGTCGAGCTCACGGCCGCTTCCAGCACGGTGACGCTCAGGGTCGAGGACCGGGGCCCCGGAATACCCGAGGAAGCGCAAGGTCGTGTCTTCGACCGCTTCTGCCGCGCGGACAAAGGCCGCAGTCGCGCGGCCGGCGGCACCGGCCTCGGGCTGTCCGTCGTCGCCGCCGTCGCCGAACTCCATCACGCCCACGTACACCTCGACAGCGCTCCCGGCCACGGCACCAGGATCGACGTCATCTTCCCGCTCGGCGAGGGAACTGCGTGGGGTGAAGGGGTTTCTGCGAGTTGGCCACCGCTGTCGAGTACGTAGCGCGACGGTCCAGGACGTGCCTTGAACTCGACGCCGGCCGCGACCTGTTGGTCACCACGAACGTGAACGGCCGGTCGTGGCGACGTCGGCTTCGACACGCTGGGAGGGCTTCCGGCCGTTGCGTCGTCGGCAGGTGGCTCGGCTCCGAGCGAACGGGGGAGGACATGGGGCGGCTCCGCGCACATGCGGGTGTCGTCCCCGCCCCTTGTCCCGGAGCGGTGGGTCTGGTTTTGTACGGCGCTACAAGTGCGTGATCGCGCAGACCCGAGGAGAAGCGAGCGGCGTGGACCGGGAGACACAGGCGAGGACCAGGGACTGCCTGCCGGAAGGGCTCGGTGAGGCGATACGGGAGACCGCCGGCGCCATCGCCGCGCTCTTGGACGGCGCGCCGGACATGACCGTGCCGGTACCGGGGTTGGAGTGGACCGTCGGCGAGACCGCCGCCCACCTGGCACTGGCCAACCGCCTGATGGCCGATCTCGCGTCCGGCCAGGAACGCGTCTACGGAGACGGCACGCCGCAGAGTCTCGCGGCGGCCAATGCACAGAGCCTCGTCGACTTCCCCGAGCGCGCGGCAGAACCGCTGGCCGCGATGATCGTGGAGCAGGCCGACGTGTTCCTGGACGGGGTGGACCGAGCCGTGGCGGACGGGACCGCGGGCCGGAAGCTCGCGACCCCGCTCGGCCCCATGGACCAGGACGTTCTCGCCTCGTACTTGCTGACCCACATGCTGGGCCACGGTTACGATCTCGCCCGCGGGCTGCGTCGGCCGCACATGATCGACGAGATGCGGGTCGGGTTGTGCCTGCCGTTCCTGAAGGCGGCGATGCCGCGCGTCGTTACCGCCTCCGCGCTGACGGCCCGTTACACCGTCCGCGTAAGGGGTGGCGCGGCATTCGGCGTCGCGTTCGCCGACGGCAGGGTCGAGGTGCTTCCTGATCCGCCGGAGCGTTCGGACTGCACCATCCTCACCGAGCCGGTCGCCTTCCTTCTCATCGCGCTGGGGCGTCTGGGCCCGTGGCAGGCCATGGCACGCGGGGCCGTGCTCGCCTGGGGCCGCAAGCCCTGGCTCGCCCCCCGCTTCCCGACCCTGTTCGACGCGCCGTGACCAGGGCGTTCCTTTGATCTTGGAATGGCGCCGGTGGCTGACCCGAGGAGGGTCAGTGGTCGTCGGCGTGCTGCCGGGCCCGGGGGCTGTTCACTCTCCCTGCGCCCGCTCCAGGGCGAACGCGCTCGACAGGGGTGACCGGCGTCGGAGGCCCGCGTCCGTGCCGTTGCCCAGGGCCTCTTCGTAGATCTCGCTCATGCGGAGCAGGTCGGGTTCGGCCAGTCGGTCGCCGATGAGCTGCATGCCGATGGGGAGGCCGGATGAGTCCTCTCCGATCGGCAGGGTCAGGGCAGGCAGTCCTGTGACGTTGGCAGGGGATGTCAGCCGCAGGAGGCCGTCGGTGACGTCCTCGGTGAATCCGTCGCTCCACCGGATTTCCGACTGGGAGCGGAGCAGTGCCGTGGTGGCGACCGTGGGTGTCGCGAGGACGTCGATCGTGGTGAACATCTCCCGCCATGCCCGGCGGATGAGGGTGCGGCAGCGCTGGGCTCTCAGGTAGTCGTCGGCGGCGATCATCCGGCCGGCCTCCAGGAGGGTCCGCAGGCCGTCGCTGAAGAGGTCGGGGCAACGGCGCAGGTGATCCTCGTGGGCCGCGGCCGCCTCGGGAGCCACGTGGCCCCACAGTGTGGGCACCAGGTACGCGGTGAGTGGGGAGGTCACCGTGATCGCGGTCGCGCCGAGTGCGACGAGTTGGTCCGTCGCCCGTCGGACTGCGTCCGTCACCTGCGGTGCCACGTGTTCGAAGAAGTAGTTGGCCGGGACGCCGATTCGCATGCCTCGCAGATCTCCGCAGCCCTGACCGGTCCGGTGCAGGTGAGGTGAGACGACGCTTGCCGGGTCCCGGGGATCTCGGCCGGCGATGACCTGGAGGACGAGGGCGGCGTCCCGGGCGCTCCGGGTGAGGGGGCCCACGTGGTCCATGGACCACGACAGGGGGGCAACTCCGTGGCGGGAGACGACGCCGTAGGTGGGCTTGAGACCCACGAGCCCGTTGAACGACGCGGGGACGCGGATGGAGCCGCCGGTGTCGGTGCCGAGGGCGAAGGCGGCCGATCCGACGGCGACGGCGGCCGCCGACCCTCCGCTCGAGCCGCCGACGACCCTGTCACTCGCCCATGGGTTGCGCGTCTGGGGCGTGATGAGCCCGTAGGCGAACTCGTGCATATGGGTCTTGCCGACCAGAACGGCGCCCGCGGCCGTGAGACGGTCCATGACCGCGCTGTCGTGGACGGGGACGCGATCGGCCCAGACCGAGGAGCTGGCTGTGGTCGGGACGCCGGACGCGTCGATGTTGTCCTTGAGCGCGAACGGAATGCCGTGCAGCGGTCCCCGGGAGCGCCCTGCCATCACCTCTCGCTCCGCCTCGATCGCTCGTGCTCGCGCCGCCTCGGGTGTGCGGGTCACGAAGGCGTTGAGGGCGCCTTCGGTCTCCGCCGCGCGTTGCAGGACGGACTCGGTCAGTTCGACCGGGGAGAGCTCTTTCGCTGCGATGGCGTCTGCCGCGGCGGCGACGGTGAGCTCGTAGGGCTGCGTCACAGCGGTCTCCCGGTCGCGCCGTGCTCGGTGAGGGTGAGGACCGGCGCCGGCGCGACGCCGGTGAGGTCGAGCTCCTCGAGGATGCGGATGGTCCGGGTGATGCGGTCCGCGAGTTCCACGGCCTCGCGGTGCCGTGAACTGCGGGCCGCTTCCTCGGGTCGGGCGTCCCCCGGCGTTTCGGCGGGCCTGTCGGAGTCGTGGTGTGAGGGCGGCGGCGGCATACTCGTGTCCTCTCAGGATCTTCGGCGCGAAGGATCGACGCCGGCGGGCGGTCGGCTGCCACAGGGCCGACGGACGCCCGACGGCCCTGCTGCCGGCGGACGCTCGACATCACTGCGGACGGCGGACGCCCGGCGTCTTCTGCGGCCAGGGGACGCCCGACGTCTCTGCTGCCGGGGGATGAACGCACAGAGACGCCGGGCGGTCTTGGGGGCTCGCCGAGCCGGGTTCGGCGCGGCTGCGGGGCCGTTCGTGAAGGGCTACAGGTCGAGGGTGACGTCGTACGACTCGAGCCAGGCGTTGAGCGACAGGGGCACTTCCAGGTCGATCCGGGTGATCTGCGTGCTCTCGGCGCTGACCGGCCGGGTCAGACGGTCCTGGACCCGGCTCAGATCGAGCAGCGGAAGGATGGGTGCGGTTCCGCTGGAGAGCACTTCGGCGAACCTGTCGCGCAGCTTCTTCTCGTAGCCGGAGTCCTGGGTGCTGGGGTAGGGCGCCTTGACGCGTTCCGCGATGGACTTCGGCAGGACGTCGCGGGCGGCGGCGCGCAACAGGCTCTTCTCCCGTCCGTCGAACTTCTTCATCGCCCAGGGGGCGTTGAAGACGTACTCCACGAGCCGGTGGTCGCAGAAGGGGACGCGCACCTCCAGGCCCACGGCCATGCTCATGCGGTCCTTGCGGTCCAGGAGGGTGTTCACGAAGCGAGTGAGGTTGAGGTAGCTGAGCTCCCTCATCCGCTTCTCCAGTCCGCTTTCGCCTGGGAGCACGGGGGTCTCGGCGATCGCGTCGTGGTAGCTGTCGCTGCGTCGGCCCGGCAGGTCGAGTCGGGTGAGCAGGTCACCGTCGAAGAGGGGGGTGCCGTCGTAGAACGGTCCGGGTGTGCTGGTGAGCCAGGGGAAGGTCTCGGCGGTGAGCACTTCGGGGTCGTGGAACCAGCTGTAGCCACCGAAGAGTTCGTCCGCCGACTCTCCCGAGAGGGCGACGGTCGAGCGCCGGCGTACGGCCTGGAAGAGGAGATAGAGGGACGGCCACAGGTCCCCGTACCAGACGGGCGGCAGGTCGGTGGCGGCCAGGACGGCGGCGCGCACGGCGGGGTCGCTGAGATCGTCGCTGTCGAGGAGGATTTCCTTGTGGTCCGCATCGACCAGTTCGGCCAGGTCCCGGACGAAGGGGGCGTCCGGGGTGCTGCGCAGCGGGTCGGGGACGAAGTTCTCGGCGGCGCCGACGAAATCGACGGAGAAGGACCGGACGGGGCCGGCGCCCTGGTCCTTGAGCGCCTTGGCGGCCAGGGCGGTGACGGCGGAGGAGTCCAGGCCGCCGGACAGCAGGCTGCACAGGGGGACGTCGGAGATGAGCTGCCGGGAGACGATGTCCTCGAGGAGTTCGCGCACGGTGCGGATCGTCCGGTCCAGGGAGTCGGTGTGCTCCTTGGCCTCCAGGGCCCAGTACCGGTGCTTGGTCAGCCCTTGGCGGCGCACGCGGATGAGATGGCCGGGACGGACTTCGAACATGCCGGTGAAGATGGCGTGTTCGGGTGTCTTGACCATGTCGAGGATCTCGCTGAGACCGTCGGCGTCGACGCGGCGCGGGATTTCGGGGTTGGCGAGAATGGCCTTGGGTTCGGAGCCGAACAGGACACCGTGGGGGGTGGGGAAGTAGTAGAGCGGCTTGACGCCCATGCGGTCGCGGACCAGGAGCAGTTCCTCGCTGCGAGTGTCCCAGATGGCGAAGGCGAACATGCCGTTCAGCCTGGTCACGAAGTCCGCGCCCCATTGCATGTAGGCGCGCAGGACGACTTCGGTGTCGCTCTTGGTGCGGAAGCGGTGGCCTCGGGAGACGAGCTCGGAGCGCAGCTCCCGGTAGTTGTAGATCTCTCCGCTGAAGGTCAGCACGGCCGGTGTGCGGCCGTCGTCCTCGGCGAGCATGGGCTGCTTGCCGCCTTCGAGGTCGATCACGGACAGCCGGCGGTGGCCGATGGCGGCGTGACGGTCGGTCCATAAGCCGCTTGCGTCCGGGCCGCGGCAGGCCATGGTGTCGGTCATGGCGTCTGCCGTTGCGCGTTCACGGGTCAGGTCGCGTTCGAAGTCCACCCATCCGGCGATTCCGCACATGTGGGTTGTCCTCTCCATGGTGTGTTGGGGACCGGAGATGCGAGTTCGGGCGCCCCGGCCGTAAGCGGTCGGGCCGGGCCCGGGGCGCCGGGCGGTGCACAAGCGGCCGTGTGGGATCAGGCGTTGTCGGGCCAGTTCAGGCGGCGGGCGTAGTGGGCCCATACGGCGATGACCATGAGTGCGGCTGTCATGCCGCCCAGGGTCATGACCGTTGACGGTGAGCTGGCGTCGACGACGAAGCCGCCGAGCAGGGCGCCGAGGGAGATCGTGGCTTGGAAGGAAGCCGTGAACATGACGGATGCGGCTTCGGGGGTGCTGGGGCTCGCCTTGGTGAACCAGGTCTGGGACGAGACGGGTACGGCCCCGTAGCCCACGCCCCACACGATGAGGAGGGCGACGGCTCCGGCTTTCCACTGCCCCAGCACGGGAAGGAGCAGCGTGGCGGCCGCGATCATGCCGGCGGCGGCGCCGAAGGTGGCGCGCGGGTGGCGCGCGACCAGTGAGCCGCCGAGGAAGTTACCGAGGATGCCCGCCGCGCCGTAGATGAGCAGGAAGACGGTGATCAGCCCGGAGCCGACGTCGGTGACCTGCTCGAGGAACGGTGTGACGTAGGTGTACGTTCCGAAGTGCGCCAGGACGACAAGAACGGTCAGCAGCAGGGCGAAGCGGGTGGCGACGCTGTTGAGCATGCCGCGCAGCACGGTCAGGCGGGTGGTCTGACGGGGCGGCAGCGGCGGCATGACGATCAGCAGCATGATCAGCACCGCGACGGTGAGGCCGCCCATGGCGACGAACGCGGTGCGCCATCCGGCCAGGTCGCCGATGAAGGTGCCGGCCGGCACGCCGAGTACGGAGCCGAGGGGTACGGCGGAGAAGATCACGGCTGTGGCCCGGCCGACGGATTCGGCGGGCACCAGGCGTTCGGCCAGGGAGGCGCCGATGGACCAGAAGCCGCCGATGACGATCCCGACGAGGACGCGGGAGAGCAGGACCATCCAGTAGGCGGGTGCTGCCGCGGCCATGAAGTTGGCTCCGGCGAGAAGGATCATGAAGACGCACAGCATCAGGCGGCGGTCGATCCGCGCGGTCGCCACCGTGACGACGGGCGCGGCGATCGCCGCGAGGAAGCCCGGCATGGTCATCATGAGACCGGCCATGCCGTCGGAGATGGTGAAGCTGGCGCCGATCTTGGTCAGAAGTCCGATCGGAAGGATTTCTGTGGTGACGATGGAGAAGATGCCCAGCATCACCGCGACGACGGCCAGCCATCCGATCACCGGGGAGCGCGGCGGTGAGGCGGCCCCGCCCAGGTCGTGCGTGGTGGCGGTGGTGGATGCAGCCATGGATTCCGTCCTGTGACGAGTGTGCTCTTGCGTGATCAGTTCAACAGGCGGAGCGGGGCAAAGGCTGGCAGATCTGCGACATCAACGCTGTGCGCGAGGGTGACGTCGCAAAGTCGCCATGTGTTTTGCGGTGGTTCTCGCAGGTCACGGGTTTGAGCGGGGATCTCGCGGCGAATTCCCGCAGCCGCGCAGGTCGTGCGCGACTTGGGCAAGTCCCTGGCCGACGCCCACGCATTACCGCACGGACGTCCGACATGGGCGTACTCGTGTGCGACTTCGGCAAGATGGCATTGACTGGGCGCGGACACCCGGATCACGGTGTCGTCCATGCCCATATCCGTGGCTCTGCTTTTCCCGTCAACCGTTCCTGGGCTGGACGTCTCGGCAGCTCGTGAGGTTTTCGGCGTCGACCGGTCGTATCTGGTCGACCCGTGGTACGAATTCGCAGGCTGGGCCCCGAACGGCGCCCAGAGCTGTGACGCCTGCCGTGCGGAGCGGTTGTGGAACACCGATCAGCTGGCGGATGCGCACACGATCGTGGTGCCGGCGTGGCCGGACGCGCACCAGGCGCCGCCTGCCGCCCTGGTGCGGGCGATCCAGGCAGCCCACGGCGCGGGGGCCCGGGTGATCGCCGCGTCGACCGGCGTCTTCGTGCTCGCGGCGGCCGGGCTGCTCGACGGCCGCCGGGCGAGTGTGCACTGGGCGCACGCCGACGCGCTGGCCGCCCGGTACCCGCGCGTCGAGCCGGACTCGGCAGCCAGGTACGTGGACGACGGCGACCTGCTCACCTCGGTGGGCGGCGCCGCCAGTCTCGACCTGTTCCTCCACGTGGTCAGCCTTGATCACGGGCCTGCCGTCGCCGAAGCGCTGGCGCGCCGCCTCGTGGCTCCGTTCGCCGAGCCGGCGTCCGACTCCCCCGCGCTCGCCGAGCCCGACACGGACGAGGTCCTCGCGCAGATCCTGCCGTGGGCCTCCGAGCGGCTCGAGTGCCCGCTGACCGTGGAGGACATGGCTCAGCAGGCCCGCGTGAGCCGGCGTACGCTGACGCGCCACTTCCGCTCGACCACCGGGATGGCGCCGCTGCAGTGGCTGCTGTCCCAGCGCGTGCACCGCGCTCAGCGGCTGCTGGAGACGACGGCGCTGAGCATCGAACAGATCGCCGCCCAGACGGGAATGGGGACCGGAGCGACCCTGCGCCGGCACTTCAGCCGGACCACGGGCCTGCCGCCCGACGCCTATCGTCGCTGGTTTCGGGCGCACGGCGCAGAACGGCACGTACAGACGGATCCGGCCGGCCCCGGGCCGTGAGCGGAGGCGTCGCGAGTGCCGCGCATCGCCGGCGGGCAGCGGCGTGCCGCCCGCCGTTCGCACAGAGGAAGGAAGCACATGACGGACCACCCGGTACCGGCCGACCTGCCGGAGGCCTTCTACCACGACCTGGGAGACGGCCGCTTCGAGAGCACCGCGGCCACGGCCGGCCCGTGGAGCCCCAAGTGGCAGCACGGCGGTCCGCCCTCGGCGCTGCTGGGCAGGGCGATGGAGGCGCACGAACCGCGTGCCGGCTTCCACATCGCCCGCGTGACGGTGGAACTGCCCCGCCCCGTACCCGTGGCGGAGCTGCAGGTGTCCGTGCGGACCGTGCACGCGAGTCGACGCGTCGAGCTGCTGGAAGGCGAGATCAGCTCGGACGGCGGTCCCGTGATGCTGGCCAGGGCCTGGCGGATGGCGGCCGGCCCGCTCGACACGCCCGCCCTGCGCGTCGGCCGTCCGGCGCCGCCCCTGCCCGGCCCCCAGGCGCCGCACACCATGGCGCGGGCGCACCTCGACGGGTACATCTCGGCCATGGAGTGGCGTTTCGAGGCGGGCGCGGGCTTTGACGTCCCGGGGCCGGGCGCGGCCTGGGCGCGTCAGCGGATCCCGCTGGTGGCAGGGGCGGCGGACACGGCCCTCACCCGCGCGCTGACGCTGGCGGACAGCAGCTGGGCCGTCGCCTTCGAGTTGGACCATCACCACCGGCTCGTCGTCAACACGGACGTGACGCTCGCGCTGCACCGACCGCCCGTCGGTGCGTGGCTGTGCATGCGGTCGGCCACGGCCGCGAGTCCCGGCGGATCCGGGCTGGCCGTCGGTCAGATGCACGACGAGACCGGCGAGTGCGGCCAGGTGATGCAGACCCTGCTGGTCAATGAACGCTGACCGGCGACCGGCCCGCACGGCGCGAGCGGCCCGCACGGCGCGAGCGGGTCGCCCTGCTCACCGCCGCCCCACTCACCCTCGCCCCGGCTCCGCGCCCGGTGTCCTAACCGGGCCAGTCGACCAGCAGCCTGCGCGGCCCGCGGAAGGAGACGTTGGCGGGGAAGTCGAAGTCCTGGTCCTCGACGACCCGCATCCCTGGGGCGCGCTGCGCCAGGAGATCGAGTGCGATCCGCGCTTCCATGCGCGCCAGGGCCGCGCCGATGCAGTAGTGGATTCCCTGGCCGAAGGCGAGGTGCTTGCGGGAATCCTCACGGTGGATGTCGAAGGCCTCGGGGTCCTCGAAGTGGGCGGGGTCGCGGTTGGCTGCGCCCAGCAGCAGAAGCACCTTGGCCTGGGCGGGGATCTCGACGCCTGCGACCGTCACCGCCTCGGTGGTGATGCGCCGCCAGGCGGGGATGCTGCTGTCGTAGCGCAGCACCTCTTCGACCGCCTTGGGGATGAGAGAGCGGTCGGCGCACAGCTCGTCCCACTGCGTGCGGTTGGCCAGCAGCCTGCGCACCGCGTTCCCGGTGAAGCTGGTGGTGGTCTCGTGGCCCGCGAAGCTGAGGCCGTAGGCGACGTTGGTGATGTCCGCGATCGAGAGGCTGTCGGGGTCCTCCCGATGGATCCGGACCAGGTCGCTGGTGAAGTCGTCGACGGGATCGGCCGCCCGCTTGGCGACGAACTCCTCGCAGTACCGCCAGTAGTTGACCATGTTGTCGGCGATGGCGCGCTGTTCGGCCGGAGTCGGCTTGCCCCAGCTGAAGGCGATGCGGTTGCCGCACCACGACTTCAACATGTCCATGTCCTCGTCGGGGAACCCGATGAAGGTGAAGATCATGTAGGCCGGCAGGGGGTACGTCAGCGCGGGGACGAGATCGACGACCCCGGGCCGGATCTCGTCGACCAGCTCGGTCGCCTTGGCCCACACCTTGGGTTCCAGGACCGAAATCCTGCGGGCCGAGAAGCCCTTCTGGTTGTGCCGGCGGATGCGGGTGTGACGAGGGGGATCGCAGTCCGACATGACCGGATAGGCATGGAAGCCGGCCTTGACGATCGACTGCGCCTCCTGAGTCAGGGGAAAGACCGGGCGCTGCCCGACCGCGGCAGAGAAGACTTTCGGGTTCATCAACGCGCTTTGGATGTCGGCGTATCCGGTTATCACCCACATGTCTATCGCCGGCGCATAGAAGGCGGGTCCTTCTTCGCGCACGGCCGACAATATCGGGTAAGGGTCGTCGACGTAGGCGTCACCCAGCGGATTGAAACGGTGGTTTACCGGGCATGCCGTCATGTCCGTCATAACGAAACTCCCAGGGCTCGGCGGCCCTCAGTCTCACCCGCCGCCGACCGTTTTGAAAACCAGAAAATTCTGGACATCAACCGGGGTTATTTATGTCTGAGCGAATAAGCCTGCGCCAGCTGGACTACTTCGTGACCGCCGCCGAAGCCGGAACGCTGACCGGGGCGGCAAGGCGACTGTACGTGTCGCCCTCGGCGGTGTCGGCCGGCATCGGGGAGCTCGAGCATCAGGTCGGGGTGCAGCTGCTCCTGCGCGCCAGGGCCAAGGGACTCACCCTGACGGCCGCCGGCCGCGTCTTCCTGCCTCAGGCCAAAGCACTGCTGACGAGCAGCGAGGAACTGCGGGAAAGCGTGCAGGAGGTGGGCCGCCGCCCCAGCGGGCGTCTGGTGATCGGCTGTTTCACGACGCTCGCCCCGTTTCTGGTGCCGTGGCTGATGGAGGAGTTCCCCCTCGCTCACCCCGCCGTCACGCTGGACTTCGTCGAGGGCTCGGTGACCACCCTGCAGCGCCTCCTGAGGGAGGGGCGCTGCGAGGTGACCCTGCTGTACGGAGTGGACGTGGAGGACGACATCACGTTCGACAGGCTGTACTCCGTCGAACCGCACGTCCTTCTGCCGCACCGGCATCCGCTGGCGGACCACGAGAGGGTGCGTCTGGCCGATCTGGCCGGCCACGACATGGTCATGCTGGACGTGCCGCCCAGCCGCCGCTATTTCAGCGACGTCCTCGCCACGGCGGGGATCGCTCCCGTGGTCCGCCACAGCACGCAGAGTTTCGAGGTCGTCCGCAGCCTGGTGGCGCGCGGCACGGGCTACTCCCTGCTCATCCAGCGCCCTGCCCTCGACATCAGCTACGAGGGACGAGCCGTGCACACACGCCGGATCGCCGACCGGGTCGACCCCCTCGACGTCGGGCTGGCGCGGCTGGCAGGCACGCAACCGACACGGCGGGCCGCGGCCTTCGCATCGTTCTGCCGCACCAACGTCACACGGCCGCCCCAGGCGGGCGCCGCAAGCCTTGCCGGGGGGACACCGGAAGGTTCACGTCGTGAAGCTGCCAGCTCCCACGAGGGAGAAGACGCAGGATGGGTCCATGCATGAGAATGCGGAACACTGCATTCGGGCAGTCCAGTCCAAGGACGCCCGGTTCGACGGCTGGTTCTTCACGGCGGTGCTGACCACGAAGATCTACTGCCGGCCCAGCTGCCCGGTCGTCCCGCCCAAACCGAAGAACATGACCTTCTATCCCAGCGCGGCGGCAGCCCAGCAGGCCGGCTTCCGCGCCTGCAAGCGTTGCCGTCCCGACGCCGCCCCCGGGTCCCCGGAGTGGAACGTGCGGGCCGGACTGGCCGCACGGGCGATGCGGCTGATCAAGGACGGCGTCGTGGACCGGGAGGGCGTGCCCGGACTCGCGGCACGCCTGGGCTACTCGACGCGTCAGGTCGAGCGTCAGCTCCAGGCGGAGGTGGGCGCCGGACCCGCCGCCCTGGCGCGCGCCCAGCGCGCCCAGGCCGCCCGTCTGCTCATCGAGACCAGCCGACTGCCGATGGCGGACGTGGCGTTCGCGTCCGGATTCGCGTCGATCCGCACGTTCAACGACACTGTGCAGAGCGTGTTCGGCATGTCCCCGTCCGAACTGCGCCGTCGCGGCCGTCCCTCTTCCGCAGCCGGCGCGGTGGCCCTGCGTCTGCCGTTCCGGACCCCGCTGTGCCCCGACAGTCTGTTCGGGCGTCTGACGGCCACGGCGGTGCCGGGAGTGGAGGAATGGCGCGACGGGGCGTACCGGCGCACCCTGCGGCTGCCGCACGGCCACGGCATCGCCGAACTGCGGCCGACGGGAGCGTCGTACGTCCGGTGCACGCTCACCCTGTCCGACCTGCGCGACCTGACGATCGCCATCAACCGGTGCCGGCGCCTGCTGGATCTCGACGCCGATCCGGTGGCCTACGACGACGCGCTGCAGGACGACCCCCTGCTCGCCCCGCTGGTGCGCAAGAATCCGGGCCGCCGCATCCCGCAGACCGTGGACGGCGCGGAGTTCGCCGTCCGCGCCGTGCTGGGGCAGCAGGCGTCCACGGCCGCCGTCCGCACGCACGCCGCGCGTCTGGTGCAGGCGCACGGCGAAGGCGTGGCGGACCCGACGGGAGGGCTCACGCACCTCTTCCCCTCCCCCACGGCCCTGGCCGGCCTGGATCCCGCGGCCCTCGCCCTGCCGCAGAAACGCAAGGACGCCGTGATCGCCGTGATCGGTGCGCTGGCGTCGGGCCGCCTCGATCTGGGCGCGGGCAGCGACTGGCAGGAGGCGCGCGCCGGGCTCGGCGACCTGCCCGGTGTCGGGGCCTGGGCGGTGGAGACGATCGCGCTGCGCGCACTGGGCGACCCCGACGCCTTCCCGGTCTCGGACCTCGGCGTCAGGCTGGCCGCCGCCGCCCTCGGCCTCCCGGGCACACCGGCCGCACTGGTACGCCACGCCCGTGCCTGGCAGCCCTGGCGCGGCTACGCCGTGCAGTACCTGTGGGCCGCTGGAGAGCACGCCGTCGACAAGGCCGCCCGCGATGATGTGGCCTCACCGCCGACGGCCTTCGTGTCGCCCGCTTCCCCCGTCTCCACCGAAGGCTCCTCATGACCGACAAGGCACTGCGCGCGCCCGTCCGGATCACTTCCGGCGAGATCCGCTCGGCGCTGCAGGACGTGCAGGACGTGCAGTTCGTGCGCGCCACATGTGCAGCGCTCCGCCCGTCAGGTCGTCATGCCGTCATGCCGTCAGCCGTCAGCCGTCAGCCGTCAGCCGTCAGCCGTCAGCCGTCAGGTCGACGAAGTGGGCCCAGGCGGGACGGACGACCTCGCCGATCGTCTGCAGCAGTCCGGGCGAGATGACGCTGTCGACCGTCAGGGCGACTGCGGCGTCGCCCCCTTCGGTGATCCGTGCCACCTGCATCACGGCGATGTTGACTCCGGCCTCGCCCAGGATCCGGCCGATGGTGCCGATCATGCCGGGCACGTCCTTGTACTGCAGGAACAGCATCCGGTCGGTGATCTCCAGGTCGATGTCGTAGTCGGCGATCCCGGTGAGCTTGCGGATGTTCCTGGGGCCGGACAGGGTTCCGGAGACGGCGATCGCGCGGCCGTCGGGCAGGGTGCCGCGCAGGATGATCTGGTCGGTGTGGGCGGCGCTCTCGGAGCTGGTGACGAAGCGGATCGCGTCGATGCGGTCCCGGGCGATCAGGGAAGCGTTCACCAAGGTGACACGTCGGCCGTCGGCGCCGGCGAGCATGCCGGTGAGCACGCCGCGCTCGAGCGCTGTGACATCGTGCCGGGTGATCGGGCCGTGCACCTCGACGTCGAGGTCCGCAGGAGGCTGCCCGCCGGCCAGGGCGGTGAAGACCCGGCCGAGATCGGCGGCGAGCGGGAGGAAGCGCGTCACTTCGGCGAGCGGCGCGCCCAGGTGCAGGTTGACGGCGTCCGGAACCAGTTCGCCGGCCAGCGCCCGCCGCACGGAGTGGGCGACCGTGGTGCCGGCCCGGTCCTGGGCCTCGACGGTGGAGGCGCCCAAGTGCGGTGTGCTCACGACGTTGTCCAGGGCGAACAGGGGGGAGTCCGTGCAGGGCTCGGTGGCGAACACGTCCAGGCCCGCTGCGGCGACGCGTCCCTCGATCAGTGCGGCGGCGAGGGCCTGCTCGTCGACGATGCCGCCGCGGGCCGCGTTGACGATGCGCACACCCGGCTTGACCCGTCGCAGTTCGTCGTGGCCGATGAGGCCCGTCGTCTCGGCAGTCCTGGGCAGGTGCACGGTGATGAAGTCGGACGTGGTGAGCAGTTCGTCCAGCGTCACCAGCCGCGCTCCCGTCTCGGCCGCCTGAGACGCGGTCAGGTACGGGTCGTGGGCGATGAGCTGCATGCCGAAGGCGCGCATGCGGTGGGCCACGAGTCTTCCGATGCGTCCCGCGCCGATGACGCCGAGGGTCTTGTCCGCCAGTTCCACGCCCGTGTAGCGGCTGCGCTGCCACTGCCCGCCCTTCAGCGACGCGTTCGCCTGCGGGATGTGGCGGGCCACCGAGATGATCAGTCCGCAGGCGAGTTCGGCCGCGGTGACGCTGTTGGACGCGGGTGCGTTGACGACGGTGACGCCGGCTCGGGTCGCGGCCTCCAGGTCCACGTTGTCCAGTCCGACGCCCGCCCGTCCGACGACCTTCAGACGGGGGGCGGCGGCGAGCACCTCGGCGTCCACTCGGGTGGCCGAGCGCACGAGGAGGGCGTCCGCGTCGCGCACGGCGGCCAGCAGCCGGGCGCGGTCGCTGCCGTCGCAGTGGCGGACGTCCGCCTGTGGGCCGAGTGCGTCGACGGTGGTCGGAGCGAGCGCTTCGGCCAGCAGCACGATGGGGGCTGTCATGGGACTCGATTCCGGTAGGAGAGCCGCGGCGGGTTCTCAGGAGGCGGGGGTCTGCTGCGGCTCATGCGCCACGACGGGGTGGTCCGTGTCGAGCGGCGGCTGGGCGGCGGCGCCGCCCGGGGCGCCGATGTCGGCGAAGAAGTCGCATTCGACGCTGGTGTACTCCCCCCAGTGGGAGGGCAGGTCGTCCTGGTAGAAGACGGCCTCCACCGGGCAGACCGGCTCGCACGCGCCGCAGTCCACGCATTCGTCGGGCTGGATGTACAGCTTTCGCGGGCCTTCGTAGATGCAGTCGACGGGGCATTCGTCGATGCAGGCCTTGTCCTTGACGTCGATGCACGGCTGGGCGATGACGTAGGTCATGCGATCACTCCTTGACGGTCCAGGCGTCGGCGCCGGCGAGCAGGGCCGCGAGGTCGCCCTTGCCGTCGCGTTCGACGGCTGCTTCGAGCTGGCCGGCCATCTGCGTGTCGTAGACGGGGCGTTCGGCCTGGCGCAGGACGCCGGTCGGCGTGCGGTGCAGGGTGGCGGGGTCGGCGAGCCGGGACAGGGCGAATGCGGTGGTCGGGTCGGGGCGTTCGGGTGCGTCGTCAGGCATGGGCGGCTCCCGGACGCGTCCGGTCCGCGGACGGCGGCGGGGCGCAGTCCGTCGTGACGGTCCCCCGCCAGACCTCCGCCGAGAGATCCCCGGCGAGAAGGACGGCCCCTGCGGTGGTGCCCACGGTGGTGCCGGAGGCGGACTCGGAGGCGGACTCGGAGGTGATCAGCGCCGTCCGCGGTTGGTCGGGGTCGACGGCCGCCGTGCCCGGCAGGCCGACGACGAGGAGGTTTCCCACGAGGGCGGTCCGCGCCATGGGGGGCCCTGTCAGGCTCGGGGTGCGTGCCGGGGTCCGCAGGAGCTTCTCGTAGAGCCGCACGGCGGCGGGGAAGTCGGCGTCGGTCACGGCGTGCCGAGGCAGCAGTCGTACGCCCGTCTCCGGCAGGTCGGCTCGGCGTCTTCCGGGCATGGCGGGCCGCGGCTGCTCTCCCCTCCAGGGCCGGTGTTCGACAAGTTCGGCAAGAATCGCGTCGGGGTAGCGGACCCGCGCCCGGGCGCCGGGAAGGATCGGCTCGGGCGGTTCCACCACAGTGGTACGGGTGGCGGCGAGCAGATCCAGCTCCTGCCGCAGGTCAGGCACGATGAGCGAGTAGCGCGTCTGTCGCTGGATCGGGGTGAAGGGGCGAATGCCGGCGATGAGGAGCACATGGCCGACCGCGGCGAGCTCCAGGCCTCCGAAGTCGGGGATGGGCATGCGCAGGTCGGCCGGGACGCCCAGGAGGTTCTCGTAGTGGCTGATGTGCTCGTCCAGGTCGTGCAGGGCGATCAGTGAACGGGCCAGCAGGCGCGGTCGGGTCAGCGTGGCGGAGTCGGGGCGGGTGCGGAACCAGCGCTCGGGGGCGGCAGGCTGCTGGGGAGCGGGCATCGGTCAGCCTTTCCGGACGGGGTGAGGAGTAGAGGTCCACCAGGACCGCACGGGCAGGCCCCAGGCCGCGAACTCCTCGCTCACGAGGTGTCGCAGGTGGGCGGAGTCTCCGAAGTGGTCGGGCATGCCCGTCACGGTCACCGTCATCTCCCGGCCGCTTTGCACCAGGCACAGGGACGCCCTCAGCCGTGCACGCTCCGGCACGAGCCCGGGCACGTTCATGGTGCGCAGCGCGAGGGACTCGGCGGTGCGTCCGGCGAAGCGGGTCACATCCTGCTCCGCGCGGCCGAAGTTGGAGGCGACGACGTCCGTCTGCTGTGCTCCGGGGGCTTTCAGGGCGGCGGCGGCGCGGGAGGGCAGCAGGTGCCACAGCGCCTCGGGGACGAGAGTGGCGCTGTGCGCTCCCGAGTGCTCGAGCAGTGTTCTGGTGGCGTGCCGGGTGGGTCGG
This sequence comes from Streptomyces sp. NPDC001027, assembly GCF_040299045.1. Classification (NCBI taxonomy): domain Bacteria; kingdom Bacillati; phylum Actinomycetota; class Actinomycetes; order Kitasatosporales; family Streptomycetaceae; genus Streptomyces; species Streptomyces sp. NPDC001027. Next base: position 29,683 of record NZ_JBEPBI010000043.1, on the reverse strand, counting down.
AGGTCCTGGTGGTGCGCGGCGCCGCCGGGAAGCCTCAAAGGGACGACGACGAGTGCGTTGGCCTGCTCGTCCCCTGCGCAGCGGCGCAGGCTCATGGGGACGCCGACCTGGACGTCCTGTCGGTGTGCGCGGGGGACGTGGGTGCGCACGAGGTTGGCGGCGATCTCCAGCAGGAGGGTGTTGCCGGTGCCGTGGTGGCGGCGGGCGACGTCGTGCCAGGTGTCGGCCGGCACGGTGAGGACGGCGGTGCTGAAGTAGCGGGGCGTCGAGGCGGGTTGGGGCGCACGGCCGGACGCGGACAGCGTGGCCAGGGCTCGCAGGACGTCCTGCCGTCGGTGGCGCGGCTCGCGCAGCAGCCAGGACAGCGTGCGGGTCAGTGCCCGGGTCGTCTGGCCCAGCGCGTCGGTCACGTCGCTGTCGTGGGGCTGTCGTGCCGGGGTGCGGGCGGCGATCGCGTGGAGCAGGCCCATTCCGTCGCTGCGGAAGTGCGGGACGGTCAGGGAGACGAGGCATCCCTCCGCGTAGGGGGCGGCCGCCAGGCGCCACAGTCGGCTCGAGTCCGCCGGGAGCGGTGTGAGGGCTTGCGCGTCGGCCCAGGCGAGGGCGGTGTCGGGGGTCAGGGGCGTGCGGTCGATCGCCGGACGGTGGGTGTTCGACGCCGCGACCCACTTGCGGCGGGCGCCGGGAACCGCACTGCCGGCCGCGGTGCGGCTGAGCAGGCCGCGGTCGAGGCGCTGCCATTCTGCGTGCAGTTCCCTCTCGGGGAGGGGGCCCGGCAGGCGCCACAGGACCTGGACGATGCGGGACGAACCCAGTGCCGTGGCCGCTTGGTGCAGCATTTCGTCGGTGGGGTTCAGCCGCCAGCGTGTCGTGCGCGTCGTCATTTCAGCGCCTCCAGGAGATGGTCGGCGGCCCGGCGGCCGACGGCGGGGGCGAGCTTGAACCCGCCTCCGTTCCAGCCGGCCGCGGTCACCAGTCCGCGGGGGCGGGACCAGCTGGTCACCGCCGCGGGGCCGCCTGTCGTCGTCATGGCGTCGTAGGCCGTGACCCCGCCGACGGCCGGGGCTTCGGCGAGGTGCGGGAAGCGCTGGGCGACGACGGCGCGGATGCGGTCCTCCTCGGACGCGTCGACGCCGTCGCGGGTGCGGGCGGGCACGTCGGTGCGGGTGGAGGCGACGCCGGCCAGGACGGTGTGGCCCGTGCCCCATCGGCGCAGCCACGCGCCCGTGGTGCGGTCGACCATCGTGGGAAGGCCGGTGGCGTCCTCGGTGCGGAACAGGCAGTAGCTCACTGCTCTGGTGCGCAGGGACAGGTGCACGCCCGCGGTCTGCGCGAGGTGCGCGCTGCCCACGCCGGCGGCGAGGAGCACGGCGTCGGCGTGGACGTCCGCGTCGGAGGTGCGCACGCCGTCGATCCGGCGGGAGGAGTGCTTGAGGCTGAGCGCGCGGGCCTGGTGAAGGCGCAGGCCGGCGCCCGCGTCGCGGTGCATGGCCCGGACGACGTCGTCGGCCGGCAGCCATCCGGCCCTCGGCTCGAGCACGCCCAGGAGGTGGCCGGGGACGGTGAGGTGCGGACAGCGCCGGGCGACGTCGTCGGCGGTCAGGACCTCGATGGGGAGTCCGGCGCCGCGCACGGCGTCGATGCGGGGTTCGACCCGGGTGAGGTCCTGACGGTCGATCAAGGTGAGGCTGCCGTGCCCGTGGACGGCGGGCCAGGAGCCGTGCCAGCCGCGCTCCAGATAGCGGGCGTGGCTTTCCACGGGCCAGGCGCCGTATGTGCCGTCCGGGTCGAAGGCGCGGATCAGGCCGCCTGAGACGCGGGTGGCTCCCTGGGCGCGGCCGTCGTCGACGATGATCACGCTGATGCCGTGGGCGGTGAGCCGTTCGGCGCTGGCCAGGCCGATGACGCCCGCCCCCACGATGGCCACGTCCGCCGTCAGCGCTGCCGTCATCGCAGCGCCCGCTGCGGGTGGCGGCGGTGTGCGGGGGCGGGTGGCGCCAGAAGGGAGGCGGCTATGTCGGAGGCACGGGCGGACAGCATGGCCAGGGCGCCGGCGTCGCCCATGCCGTGGCTGGCTTCGCACAGGCCGTTGAGATAGATCCTCAGCGGGCGCGGCGCCGGGTCGGGGGCCTTGAGTTCGATGGCGTAGTCGCGGCCCACTTCGGGGATGCCCTCGTCGTCGAACGGGAGCCGGTGGGCCACCCCTTCGAGCAGGGGGTGGTAGCGCTCGTCGTCGGCGCTGACGCCGAAGTCCTTGAAGCCGGTGGCGAGGATGACGACGTCGGCGTCGAGGGTGCGGTGGGTGTGGTGGTTGGTCTCGCGGACGGTCAGGCGGTGGGGGCCGTGGCCGGTGAGGTCGTCGATCTCCGTGACCTCGGTGAAGGGGAGCAGGCGAAGCCGGTCGGAGCCGATGAGGTCGTACTCGCGCTGCACGGTGACCAGCCGGTCGATGACGTCCTGGTCGCAGGCGGCGTAGTTGATGGAGCGCAGGTCGGTGCGCAGGCGGCGCTTGACGGCTGCGGGCAGCGGGTGGAAGTAGTCGACGAACTCGGGCAGGAACACCTGGCGGCTGTAGGGGCTGGTGTCCTTCAGGCGGAAGCCGATGCTGCGGTGGATGGACGTCACCTGGCGGACGTTGGGCCGCTCCAGCAGGTTGAGCACGATCTCGATGGCGCTCTGGCTGGCTCCGACGACGGCGACGCGGATGTCGCGGTCGCTCAAGGCGTTGACGGACGACAGGTAGCGGGTGGAGTGGAAGACGGTGTCTCCCAGGCTGACCGGGAAGGGGTGCGGGATGCGCGGTGAGCGGCCGGTGCCCAGGACGAGCGTCTGCCCGAGGTGACGCTCGTTGTGCTGGGTCTCGACGCAGAACAGTTCGTTGCCGTCCTCGTCGTTGTGGAGGGTGAGCTGTGCGGCGCCGTGTCCGTAGTCGACGCGGTCGGCGAACGCGCGGGCGACCCAGGCGAGGTAGTCGCCGTATTCGCGGCGCAGGGGGAACTTGGCGTTGAGGTGGAGGTAGTCGGTCAGCGCTCCGCGGGAGGCCAGGTACTTGATGAAGGTGTGCGGGCTGTCCTGGTTGCGCTGCATGGCGAGGTCGCGGAAGGGGTTGTTCTGGATGTCCGCGCCGGACAGGAGCTGCTCGTCCTGCCATTGGAAGACCGGTGAGCGTTCGATGAAATGCGCGTCGCTGAGGTGTCCGAGCTCTTCGAGGATCACGGCCAGGGAGAGATTCGCCGGCCCGAATCCGATGCCCAGAACGGGGTGGACTTTCTGTTTCATCGCTGGTGGTCCCTCGGCTTGTCGTGCGTGCGAAGGCGGCGGCGGGCGCCTGCGGCGAGCTGCCGCAGGCGCCTGAACGGCCCTGCGCCGCCTGCAGGTCCTGCGCGTTGAGTGCGGTGCGAAGCAGCTGGGCGGGTCTCACGGCCAAAGGCTGCGCAGTCGTCCGGGCGGCCGGCGGTGAGTGATCGCACCCGGCCCGGAGGGCCGGCGGACGCCTAGGAGCTCAGCAGTGCCGTCTCGATGATCTCGTTCCCGTCGTTCACGTGGACGACGCGGGACTTGAAGCCGATCCGCTCCTCGTCGTCGAGCTGTGCGTAGCTGATGATGATGACCTTGTCGCCGGGCTGGACGAGTCGGGCCGCGGCGCCGTTGATGACGACGTGGCCCTTGGGCGCCTGAGGGGAGTCGTCCAGGATCGTGTAGGTCTCGAAGCGCGCGCCGTTGTTGATGTTGACGACGTGCACCAGTTCGTGGACGCCTATGCCGGCGGCCTCGAGGAGTTCGGGTGAGACGGTGATGGACCCGACGTAGTTGAGGTTGCTGTCGGTGACGGTCGCGCGGTGGATCTTCGAGTGCATGAATGTGCGCAGCATGCTGCGGCTCCTTCTACGGGGTGTGTGATGACGGTGGTGGGGAGGAGTGCGGGGCGTGCGGGGCGGCCCGCGGCCGGGGCCTTGTGGGGCGGGCCCGTTACGGGAGGCGGTCCGCCAGGCCGGCGAAGGCGCCGGGGGGCCTTTCGTCGAGGTCGGCGAGCAGCGGCGGGGCGGTTTCGCCGGTGGCGCCGAACGCGTCGTTGATCTGCCGGCACAGGTCCGGGGTGAGCGGCCAGGCGAGCGTGCGCAGGCTCCACAGGAACTGCAGGGCGCCGCTGACGTCGGCCGGATCGTCGGCGTCGAGGTTCTCGCAGCGCAGGGCGAGGACTTCGAGGTGCAGTGCCAGGGCTTCGGCGGCCTTGCGGATGGAGAACGACTCCAGTCGGTAGGCGTCCTCGAAGCGTTGTCTGGTGGCGGTCAGGGCGGTCTGCCACCACGGGGAGGGGTCGGTGTCGACGCGTCGGCCGGCAGCCGTCTCGGCGAGAGCATTGCCGATCTTCGCCAGCGGGGCGTCGAACCGGGTGGTGACGGTGAAGGCGGCCACGGGTTCGCTGAACTCGGACTGCTGGAGTTCGGGGCTGGTCAGGGACAGCACGAACCGGGTGCGGTCACGGCCGATGCTTTCCAGGTACTCCCCCGCCCAGCGGACGTCTCCCTTGCTGGTGGAGAACTTGCGGCCCTCCAGCAGGTAGTACTGGTTGGTGAGGGTGCGTGTCCTGGGCAGGTCCACGGGCAGGCCGTGGCGGGTGGCGAGCAGCGACAGCGCCACGTAGACGAAGGCGTTGTAGAAGCCGTTGTCGATGCCGATGAACTGGATCAGTTCGTCGGGGCTCTGCCCGCGACCGCCGCGGGCCTGCTGCAGCCAGTACACGTGGCCGACGTAGATCTCGGGCCAGGCGTTGATGGTCTGGCCGATGTGGCCGGGGCCGTCCCAGTCCACGCCGATGCCCCAGTTCAGGGGGTAGGTGATCGGGATGTACGGCAGGGGGCCTGCGAGGCTCTGCGCGACCACCCGGGCCAGGTCGGGCCGCAGCGGCACGTCGGAGTCGTCGTACCAGTCGGTGAGCAGGGACCGGTGGCGCTCCAGGTCCAGGACCCAGATGGAGACGGGCCTGCGCGGCAGGTCGTCGCCGGTTCCGCCGGCGGGCAGCAGGGCTCCGGGCAGGTTGTACAGGCCGCAGGCCTCGCACACGCCGGCTCGGGCGTGGGCGAGACAGGTCGGGCACCGCCCGGTGACGAACGCCTCGGCCTTGTACGTGCCGGTGGTCTCGTCGTAGGGAAGTTCCACTTCTCGCCGGTCGAACGCGCCGTTTCGCCACAGTCGGGTGAAGAAGTCGCGTACGAAGGCGGTGTAGGCGCTGTCGGGGCGTTCGAAGAGGTCGACGTCGACGGCCGCCAGGCCGAGGGTGCGGGTGATGCTGTCGAAGGCGTGCCGGATCAGCGACTCGGGGTCGGTGCCGAGGCGCTCGGCCGTGGTGACCACATAGGTCTGGTTGTCGTCGGTGCTGGTCCCGAAGGCGACGTCATGGCCGAGGATCTTCTGGGACCGGGCGCAGACGTCGCTGGCGAGCACCGGGCCGGCGAGGTGGCCGAGGTGGAGGTCGCCGTTGGGAGTGGGGGGCGAGAAGGTGACGTTGACGTGCCGTCGGCCGGTCGGGGCGTCGGTCATGAGGAGGCGCCCCTCTGGCCGGCGGGCTGGAGCCAGTAGATGGACACGAACGTCAGCGGCTCGCCCGAGCCGGTGTTCGTCACGATGTGTTCGGTTCCGTGCGGGATGTAGATCACGTCGCCGGGAACGACCTCGCGTTCTTCGTCCCCCACCCGGGCGCGCCCCCGGCCGCTGATGAAGATGAACGTCTCGTCGGTGGCATGCCCGTGCGGAGTGCTGGACTCCTCGGGTCGGATGGAGCACAGCGTGCTGTTCCACGGCGGGGTGACGACGCCTTCCCAGGGGTAGAGCTGGCGGATGTCACAGCCGTTCTTGCGGATCAGCTCGTCGCCTGCGGTGGTCTTGACGTGCATCGCGTTCCTCTCGTGTGACGTCGGGGCGGGGAAGGGCGGGCGCCTCACCCCAGGGAGAACAGGCGCTCGACGGTGTCGGGTGCGAACGATTCGGCGGGCACGTTGAACGGGCCCTGGAAGGTGGCCAGCCGGGATCCCGCCAGGACGGGGTCGGTCGGCCACACCTCGGCATAGGCCGTGCGCCGGGCCCTGCCCTGCTCGGTGAAGGTCATGTTCATCGTGGTGCGCACCGAGCCGGAGATCTTCAGACGGCGCATGCGCTCCCGGCGCTCCCGCGCGTAGGGCTCGAAGAGCTTCTCGTCCCGGGCGTCGGCGGAGCGCAGGCAGTCGCGGATCATGCGTGCGTCGCGCAGGGCGATCGACAGTCCCTGCCCGATCACCGGGTCGGACCAGCCGGCGGCGTCCCCGAGGAGCACGGCGCCGGGCACGGCGGGGGCGTCGGCCCATGCGTCGTTCATGGGGTAGAAGGCGCACACGGCCGTGGGGGTGGCCGCCGCGAACATCTCGCTGTGGGGGATGCAGTCGAGCCGGAAGGCGCGCAGGAACTCGGCGTGCCGGTTCGGTCCGGCGAAGCGGCCCTTCTGCGCGACGTCGTGCAGAAGGTAGAGGCGGGCGCGGCTTCCTTCGCGGGGGAAGACGAAGTAGAGCAGGTCGTTCTCGGTGCCGATGGACGTGACGTTGACGGGCCAGTCGTGCAGGTCTTCCACCAGCATCCCTCCGCCCAGCGAGTTCGGCGGGGTCTGCGTCAGGCCTATGCCCGACTGGCGGCGCACCGTGGACATCCTTCCGTCCGCGCCGGCGATCAGCCGGCACGACACCTGGTGCTCCATGTCGTTGAGCTCGTAGCGGACCGTCGGGTGGCTCCCCGTCTCCACCAGGACGTCGCCGATGCCCCGGACGACCGTGGCGCCGGCGTCCTCGGCGGCGGCGGAGAGCGCTTCGCAGGCCGCGGGGTGTCCCACGTCGAGAACTCCCCGAATTCCCGGCATCATCTCGTCCAGGTGCAAGGCCTTCGATCTCGCGGTTTCCGGATCGACGATCTCATCGAATCCGATGAACCGGTCGACGTACGTTCCCCCGGCTTTCAGGATGCATTCCTCGAGGCCCAGCTCGATGAGTTCTTCGACCCCCCAGCAGTTGATGACCTCGCCGCGTACCTTGTCGCGGTAGACGGTCTGTCGTTCGAGCAGCATTACCTCGTATCCGTCGCCTGCCAGGGCTGCTGCCAGTGCGGATCCGGCTATCCCACCGCCGACGACGACCACGTCGAAGCGCTCGGTCTCTGCCATCAATCCTCCTGTACACCGTTATGAGGGCATGCCTGACATGGCTGACGGGAAGTTCAGCCGAGGCTTTTCTGCGTGGTGACGGAGTTAATCCTTGCTATTGCCGCGAGTTCGCACGAGAGGTGTATGTGACATTCATCGTCCACTTTGGGTCAGCAGGAACATCTGGCGGCCGACCATCGCCGCCAGCATTTCTGACGCGCCGAAAGGCCCCGGGGCGAAGGACGCCCCGCCATGCCTGCCGTGCGCGTCGTCGTGCCGGCTGCGACTCCGGTCAGCCTGCCCCTGCCGGGCGGCGGCGACAACGCCGACTTGCTGAAGTGGGAGGGGTGCTGCATGAGCCGGGGACGACGTCCGGGTCACGGCAGGATGCCGTGCAGGGCGAGGTTCCACATCTGCTCCAGCTGCTTGACCGCGTCGGGTTCGCGGGCGGCCTGCAAGGAGGCGCGTACCCGCATCTCGCTGGCGACCAGAAGGTAGGCGGCCAGATGGGTCACGGCGGCGGGCTGGGTGCCGGGGCGCAGCTGACCCGTGCGCTGGGCCCGGCCCGCGAGCTCACCGACGGCGGGCATCCAGCAGGCCGCCCAGCCGAAGCCGCCGCCGGGGCGTTCTCGGGTCAGACGCGCCGCCGAGCGCACGGCCGTCTCGTCCTCCAGGAGCCGGGCCAGCGAGAGGGTGAGATCGACCAGTCTTTCGAGGGCGGGGCCCTGGGCTCCGGCGAAGTGCTCCACGACTCGCCGGATGGCCGTGCATCCGTCCGCCTGGACCGCGTCGGCCAGCTCGCCCTTGCTGCGGAAATGAAAGGTGAGCGCACCGGTGGTGATCCCGGCCGACTTGCACACCTGCACCAGGGATGTGCCGGCGTAGCCGTAGCGGTCGAACTCCGCGGCGGCTGCCCGCACCAACGCCTGCCGTGTCCGCGCTGCTCTTTCCTGCATGTGTGCTCCGGACGCTGTCTGGTGGGCTGGCAGCCGCCGCCTCACGCGAAGGGCCCGCCTCCGACCGCGCGAGGGCGAGTCTGCCGCTACGGGGACACGGGCTGCGGTCGAGCATCGCCGCGTCTCCCTGAACGATCTTGCGACGGGACCCCCAGGGTCGCGGTCACCTGGCTGTTGCCACAAGTCCAACTTTCCCTCACCTGAAGCGGAGTTGGCCTGTTCTGACGCGCGCCTGCCGCTGTGGCCTTCCGCTGCCAGGGGTTTGCCCCACGAGGCAATGTCCGATTCCCGACTCGTCAAAAACATAGTTGAACCAATTATTCTAGGTGGTCTCGACAGAAGGGATCGCCATGTCCTTGCTCCATCCGCCCCTGGTCGGCCCGCCCGGCGACGCCGGCCGTCTGGACGCGTTCACCGACACCGTCTTCGCCCACTTACAGCGCGCTGACCAACGACGATGGGGTCACGCCTACCTTCTCGGGCTGTTGACGGTCCCGGGCAAGAAGAGCGTCCGGCGCCTCGCCGCGGCCGCGATGGCGTCTCCGACGGCGTTCCAGTCGCTGCAGCAGTTCGTCAACGCCAGCCCCTGGGAGTGGGAGCCGGTCCGACGCGAGCTGGCTCGCTGGACCGAGGCCCGGCTGTCCCCGAGCGCATGGACCGTCGCCACGACCGTCGCCCCCAAGCGGGGGGAGCACTCGTGCGGCGTCCACCGGCGCTTCGTGCCCCGCCAGGGGCAGCATGTCAACGGCCAGATGGCGGTGGGGCTCTTCATGTCGGACGGCTCGACCGCGGTCCCCGTGGACTGGCGGCTGCACCTTCCCGAACGCTGGGTGCACCCCGACCAGCGTCGGCGGGCGCGCATTCCCGGCGACGCGCGGTCGCTGCCCCCGTGGGCCGACGCCTTCGAGATGGCGGACCGCCTCAGGCAGTGCCACGGCGTCACCCCGGCCCCGCTCGTGGCCGACCTGAGCGACAGCAGGCCGGCCGCCGACCTGGGGCGCGTACTGCTGCGCCAGCGCGGCGAGTTCGTGATCGCCGTGCCGCCCGCCCTGCCCGTCCTGCCCGTCGGCGCGTCGGATCGGGGCCCGATGCGACGGCCGTCCCCGGGCGGCGGCCGTACGGTGATGCTGTCGCCGTCGGCCGGCGCCGTGCTGGACGCCCGCAGAGGCCTGCTGCACGGACAGCGCGAGGGGCGCGCCCTCACCTGCCTGGCCCGTCTGCCCGCGGCGACGCCGGGCGCGTGGGGCCAGAACATGTTCCGCCTGTTCGCCGACCGGTGCCGACCCCAGCGGATCTACCTGACCAACATGGTTCACCGCCGGTTGAGCGACCTGTGCGCCCTCACCGAACACCTCGGCGTCACCGCGGCGTCCGTCCAGGAGCTGGAGGAGGACTTCGGGCTGCTGGACTTCGAGGGCCGTTCCTACCCTGGCTGGCACCACTACATGACGCTCATGTCAGCAGCTCACGCGTATCGCAGACTGGCCGCCACCGCGCCGCCCTCCCATCGGGCGCCGGACCGCGTGTCTGCCTGAGTGACCCGTTCGCGGGCCGGAGCGTCGCGACCCGGGCCGGACGCCCGCGCCGCACGGCGCGGGGCGCCGAGGGCGGGTCGTCAGATGGCGCCGACCCCGCCGTCCACGGCCATCGCGGCCCCCGTCACGAACGAAGCCCGGTCGCTGCACAGCCACGCGGCGGCCTCCGCCACCTCCTCCGGCAGGGCCAGTCGCCGCTGGATGGCCCGCGCATGGGCCGCCTCCTCCGGCATGACCCGCACCGCGGCCTCCATCAGGGGCGTTCTCGTGCCTCCCACGACCAGGGCGTTGACGCGTATCCCCCGGTCGCCGTAGTCCGCGGCCGCCGCCTTGGTCAGACCGAGCACCGCATGCTTGGCCGCGACATACGGCGCCACCGCGCCGGTGGCGAACTGCCCCGCGGTGGAGGAGGTGTTCACGATCGCGCCGCCGCCTCCCTGCTCCAGCATGACCGGTATCTGCTCGCGCAGACAGTTCCAGACGCCGCGGACGTTGACGTCCATGATCTGGTCGTACATCGCGTCGGAGACCTCATGGAGGGGGAGGCCCGCCGTGCCCCAGCCGGCGTTGTTGAACGCGGCGTCGAGACGGCCGAAGCATCTGACGGCTTCACTGACGGCATGCCGGACGTCGGCCGCCGACGTCACGTCCCCGGCGACCGCATGAGCACGGCCCCCGTCCTCGGTGAGTTCCTCGGCCAGCTGCCGCAGCGCCTCGGCTCGCCGCGCCATCAGCACAACCTGGGCGCCCCTCCGCGCGAAGAGGCGCGCGGCTGCAGCCCCGATGCCGCTGGAGGCCCCCGAAATCATGATCGTCTTACCTGTGAGCACACGACCCCCTGTGAAGTGGCGCGAATCGAGCAACAGGAACGTCACTTCGCAGACAGTGACACGACGTCGCCGCAGTTCTGATCCAAGACGGCTCGACTCGTCGTCTCGTCGTCGATCCGCGCAGGCCGGGGAGACTCGGGCCGCCACCGCGCCGGGCGGCCGCTCCTGGAGCAGACGCCGGGGGTCACCGGGACCCGTAGCGCTCCTCCCCCATTTCGATCTTGAGGGCGGCGGACGTCGTGGCGACGGCCGGCAACAGGCACCGCCACATGTCCCGCACCCGCTGGGGCAGGTCCTGCCGGTCCGTCTCCAGATGCGCATGCATCTGCGCCCCCGTGCAGGCGTTGACGATCAACCGCGCGAGCGCCTCGACGTCCGCGGCGGCGCGCACCTCACGCCGGCGCTGGGCCTCCGCGAGGCTGTCCATCAGCACCCCCGTCCACTGCTGATGCGAGTTCAGCTGCCCCCCGTTGAAGAACTCCTGGTCCATCACCAGGCGCGCGCCCGCCAGCAGGAACACGTCGTCCACCACCCGGTGCGCCCAGCTGAGGGTGACGTCGACGGCGAACTGCAGCCCCTGCGACTGGAGTTCGTCAAGGGTGGGACGCAGCCGCTCCGGCTGCGTCTGGACGATCTCCCGAGCGAGCTCCTCCTTGTTCCTGAAGTGGAAGTACATCGCGCCCAGCGTCACCCCGGCCCGGTCCGTGACCTTCGTCAACGTCGTCGCGAAGAAACCCTGTTCGGCGAAGACCTCGGCCCCCGCACGCAGAAGTTCAGCCCGCGTGCGCTGCGCCCTCGCCTGCTGCGGCGCCGACCTCTTGCCCGTCATCTGCTTCACGTCCTTCCGTCACCCCCTCGACAAGAAACATAACCGTACCTACTTTTATCTTTAAATGTTTCCCGGCGGAGACGCGGCTCGAACGATGACGTTCCGGAAAGGATCGCATGTCTCTCAGCAGCATGACTCCCCTACCGCCTGACCACCGCCGCTGCATCGGCAAGACGGACCCGAGCGAAGTGCTCGTCGACGCGGTGGCCGCGAAGACCGACGACACGCACGTCGTCGCAGTCCGCTGGCCCCGGACCCACCGCCACTACACCTCCGACTCGGGCAGCTACGCCCCTCACATCCTCACCGAAAGCATCAGGCAGGCCCTGGCCCTCATATCCAGGACGGCCTTCGAGGTCCCGTTGTCCAGCCGCATGGGCTGGCAGGCCTACAACTTATCGGCGACGGCAGACCAGTTGTATACGGAAGCGCAGGACGCGGAGGTGCTCCTGACGGTCACACACACCCGCGTCACAGGACGCAAGAGGGGATCCGTCCGCCTCACGGCGGCCGTCGAGGCGACCCGCGACGGACGCCACCTCGGCTCGGCCCAGATCACCTACAGCGCGCACGCCCCGGCCATATACGAGCGGCTGCGCGGCCCCTACGCCGACCCTCTGGCGGCGACGGCTCGCGCGCTGCCCGCGTCGGCCCCCGTCGCCTGCGTCCTCACGGGAACTCGCCGTGCCCACGACGTCGTCCTCACCGCCTCCTCGACGCCTCGCACCTGGACGCTGCGGGTCGACCCGGATCACCCCGTGCTCTTCGACCACCCCCACGACCACGTGCCCGGCATGGTGCTGCTCGAGGCGTGCGGCCAGGCCGCCACGGCCACCGTCCACCCACTGCGCGCGCTGCCCACCGGATTCGACACCACGTTCTTGCGCTACGTGGAGCTCGACCAGCCCTGCCGCATCACCACGACCTACCTCACGTGCGCGCCCGGCGGCCCCCGGACCATCGGCGTCCGCGGCACGCAGAACGGCCAGACGGCGTTCACCTCCAGAGTCACCGTCCACCCCCTGCCTGCCGGCTGTCGCAGGACCGACGGTGCGCAGCGCCGGCCCTGAACCGGTGGGGCCCGCAGACGCGCCGGCCCGACGCTCGGAGGAGCCCGCAGACCGATGAGTCCGGGCGGCGGATCGGGTCTGCCCTGACATGACACGCATCATCGCTGACATCTCGGTCTCTCTCGACGGCTTCGTCACCGGGCCCGACCCCGGCCCGGACAACGGTCTGGGCACCGGCGGCGAGGCCCTGCACACGTGGGCGTTCTCCGACGACCCCGACGACCGCCGGTTTCTGCGCGAGGGGACCGCCCGCTCCGGCGCCGTCGTCCTCGGCCGCCGCCTCTTCGACGTGGTGGACGGGCCGAAGGGCTGGGACGACACGACCGGCTACGGCGCCGGCGAAGTCGGCAAGCCCGCCTTCGTCGTCGTGACGAGCACGCCGCCGGAGTCGGTGCGGACGACCGACCTCGACTGGACGTTCGTCACCACAGGTCTGCCCGACGCCGTGGACGCGGCGCGCAGGCGAGCGGAGGCGGCGGCGGCGGACAGGGGCAAGGACCTCGACGTCGTCCTCATGGGCGGCGCCGCGACAATCCGCTCGGCCCTCGACGCCGGGCTGCTCGACGCGCTGACGCTGCACCTCTCCCCCGTCGTCCTGGGCGCGGGGACACCCTTGTTCACCGGCGGAACGCCGCGCAAGCTGGTGCAGCGGAGCGTCACCCCGACATCGACCGCGACGCACCTGAGCTACGACGTCTCCCGGTGATCCGGCGACCACTGCCGACGCCCATGAGAACGCCCTGGGCGTCGAGTCGTCCGGGGACGACGACGCGCCGCTCGTCCTGCCGCCGGAGCGTCAGGTTCCGCGGGAGTCGTCGGAGGCAGCCGCGAGCGTCTTGCCTGCGATTCCCGACCGCTTGACGCCGTCGACCGCCAGGCAGATGCCGAAGACGCGGGCGTGGCTGGTCCAGCCGTTGACGCGGCCATGGTTGTTGCTGATCTGCACCCGCTTCCGGGCGAGGTCCACGGACGACACCAGGTGCAGGTAGACCGTCCCGGCGACACGGGCGAGCACGATGTCCCCGACCTCCAGCTTCGACGGGTCGACCGGGGCGACGACCACCTGCTGCCGACTGCGGATCAGAGGCGCCATCGAGGAGCCGCGGGGTCGGAACGTCACGGTGGACCCGCCGGCGATCCTGTCTGCCACTGCGTCCAATGCACCCATCGGACGATGGTGGCAGAAGCCCCCTGCGTCACCCCACCGAATTACTCCTTCGTACACCGCATCACTTCTTTGCATCCCGTGGACCGAGCGCCAGCGTCAGTTCGAGGATCCGCTGCGGCGACCCGAGATCCGGAAACAGCTCCCGCAGCTGCGACATCCGGTACCGGACGGTCTGAGGATGGACGAACAACGCCGCCGCCACCTCGTCCCGCCTGCCATGGTGCAGCAGCCACGCCCGCAGCGTCTCCTCCAGCCGCCGCGCGGTCGCGACCGGCAGGGTCCGCAACGGTGCGAGGGCTCGGGCACGCAGGTCCGCGAACGCGTCCATGTCGGCGCTCAGCACCAGCTCGGGCAGGTGTGCCTCGGTGTCGCGAACGTTGGAGGAGAGGGAGCGTGCGCGTACGGCTCGCGCATACGAGGCGGACGCCCGGGTCCATGGGCGGGCGGGGCCGACGACGGCCGTGCGGTCGGTCAGCTGCCTCAGGAGATGCGGTCGGTCGGCGTCGGGGACGAGCAGCACGCCCAGGCCGTCCGGCAGATCGTCGAGGACGAGGGTGCTCGGATCGAGCGTGCGGTAGGCGGGCCGGGCCTGGGCGGCGGGCAGCAGGACCGCGGTCAGCGACACCGGAGGCTGCCACCCGGCCCGCTGGGCGGAGGCCAGCAGCACGTCCGGGCTCGCGTCGGCCAGGAGGTCGCGGACCAGCTGTTCCAGGTGGCGCTCGTGAGCCCGGCCCCGGGCTGCCAGTTCGTCGGCGTGGCCTGCGGCGCTCGCGGCGGAGAGCTCGTCGATGTAGGCGAAGGTCAGCTCGGCGAACTTGGCGACCTCGGCGGCGGGCAGACCCGCGGGTACGGCGCCCGCCGCCAGACATCGCCAGGCCACGCGGGCGCCGACACGGTAGGCGCTGAGCAGGGCGTCCATCGAACGGCCGTCGCGCACCTCGCCGCGGCCCAGCTCGTAGGCCGCGTCGCCGGCGTCGCCGCCCGTGGCGTTCCCGCTCGCGACGTCCAGGTAGTGCCCCAGGGCGGTGCGGACCGCTCGGCGGATGGTGCCGCCCATGCGGCCCGACAGAGCGTTGGCGTAGGGAGGGACCTCGTCGATGATCGCCTGGACGACCTCGTCGGCGGTGGTCCGCAGCGCGGCCCGGAGTGCGGTGACCGTCGTCTCATCCAGGGCCGGTTCGGTGGCCCTCCGGATTACATGTCCCATGTTTTGTTCCCTGCGAACAATTCTGCCGACCAGATTTACGTCCTACGGACAGGACTTTACGCCCTGAGGCGCATCAAGCTGGAGTCATGACGAGTGCAGCCCTCCGCAGTAGGGCGTGGAAACTGCTGGAGATGGTCACGACGCCGCTGCTGCCGTCCGACTACCTCGACCTGGTCAGCCCGCTGCGTGCGGGCGCCGACCTGCGTGGGCGCATCGAGGCGGTGCGTCCCGAGACGGGTGACGCCGCGACCATCGTGATCAGACCGGGACGCGGCTGGCGCGGCCACACGGCCGGTCAGTACGTGCGGATCGGGGTCGACGTCGACGGGGTGCGCCTGTGGCGCGCCTACTCGGTCACCTCGCCGACGAACCGCGCGGACGGCCGCTTCACGATCACCGTGAAGGCGATCCCGGACGGCAAGGTCAGCAATCACCTGGTCCGCAGGACGGAGCCGGGCACGCTGATCCAGCTGGACCAGGCGACCGGTGACTTCGTGCTGCCGGAGGCCAAGCCCGCCAAGGTGCTCTACCTGACGGCCGGCAGCGGCATCACGCCGGTGATGGGCATGCTGCGCGACACCGAGCTGGACGACGTCGTCATGGTCCACTCCGCGCCACAGCCGCAGGACGTGATCTTCCGTGACGACCTGCACGGCCTGGTCGCGGACGACAAGCTGCGTCTCACCGAGCTGCACACCGACACGGACGGCATGCTCGACATCGCCCGTCTCGACGAACTCGTGCCCGACTGGGCCGAGCGCGAGACCTGGGCGTGCGGGCCCGCGGGCCTGCTCGACGCCGCCGAGAAGCACTGGGCCGAGCACGGCGTCCCGGAGCGCCTGCACACCGAACGCTTCCGCGCCGGCGTCGTCGTCACCGGGGACGGTGGCGGCGGCGAGGTCACGTTCAGCACGACCGGCACGACCGTCGAGGCGGACGGCGCCACGCCGTTGCTGGACGTCGGCGAGGCGGCCGGCGTGCTCATGCCGTCCGGGTGCCGCATGGGCATCTGCTTCGGCTGCGTCACGCCGCTCAAGGCGGGCGCCGTCCGCGACCTGCGCACCGGCGAGATCACCGAGGCCGAGCCGGGCGTCCTCATCCAGACCTGTGTGTCCGCCGCGGCGGGCCCCTGCGACATCGAACGGTAGGACCATCTTGACCGCCATCGACCCCACCGCCCACCTGACCGCGGAGCAGATCGAAGAGCTCGGCCGCGAGCTGGACGCGATCCGCGACGAGGTGATCGCCAGCCGTGGCGAGAAGGACGCCGCCTACATCCGCAAGGTCATCTCGGCGCAGCGCAAGCTCGAGCTGGCCAGCAGGGGCGTGCTGCTGTTCTCGATCTTCCCGCCCGCGTGGGTGATCGGCACCGCAGGTCTGTCCGTGGCGAAGATCATGGACAACATGGAGATCGGCCACAACATCCTGCACGGCCAGTGGGACTGGATGCGGGACCCGAAGATCCACTCCACCACCTGGGAATGGGATCACGTCTCGCCGGCCGACCAGTGGAAGCACTCGCACAACGAACTGCACCACACGTACACCAACGTGATCGGCAAGGACAACGACCTCGGCTACGGCATCATGCGCGTCGACGAGGACCAGAAGTGGCACCCCTTCCACCTCGGCCAGCCGCTGTGGAACTTCATCAACGCCTGTTTCTTCGAGTACGGCATCGCCGCGTACGACCTGGAGCTCGGCAAGAACCTGCACAAGCGCCGCCGTAAGAACCCGGAGTTCCGCGCCCGGGCCAGGGCCGTGGGCCGCAAGATCCGCAAGCAGGTGCTGAAGGACTACGTGATCCACCCGCTGCTGTCGGGCCCGTCGTTCCTCCCCACGCTCGCGGCCACGTTCACCGCGAACCTGGTCCGCAACATCTGGTCCCACTCGGTGATCATGTGCGGGCACTTCCCCGAGGGCGTGCAGGTCTTCGAGCGCCGGTCGATCAGGGGCGAGACGCGCGGCCAGTGGTACCTGCGCCAGATGATGGGCTCGGCGAACATCAGCGGCAGCAAGGCCATGCACTTCATGACCGGCAACCTGTCGCACCAGATCGAGCACCACCTGTTCCCGGACCTGCCGAGCAACCGGTACGCCGAGGTCGCGGTGAAGGTGCGCGCGCTGTTCGAGAAGTACGAGCTGGAGTACGTCAGCGGACCGCTGCCCAAGCAGGTGTTCTCCGCGTGGCGCAAGGTCGTCCGTCTCTCGCTGCCGAACAAGAAGCAGCCCGCGGTCAAGACGCCGGACCGCGAGCAGGAGCTCGTTGCGGCCTGATCCCGGCAGGGACCTCACACGGTGGACGACCGCTGCCCCGGACCCCACGCCATGGGGTCCGGGGCAGCGCGGTGTCCGACTGCGCTGCCATCCGGCCGTGCGCCCGGAGCGTGACGGCGATGGGTTACGGGCCCACCGCGCCTTGCACGATTCGCCGAACGGCTGCCGGTCGGTGTCGCCCAGCGCTGTCCAGCGCAGCTGAGCCCCGTCCGTCATCGACACGAGGCCCTGCGTCTCCATCGAGGTCACCGCTGGGAACCTACGGGTCCCGCTTCGGCTCCGCCGAAGGGTTGAGCAGCAAGCTGGGTGGCGCCGCCCCTGCCGACTGGGGAGTACTGCTCCACAGGTGACCGAGCTCAGTCGGCGTCCGACGGCTCTGCCGGCGCCGGTGCGCCGCGGCCGACGGTCATCGACCAGTGAACAGCTGAGGACGCCTCGACGGACACGGCTCCGGCGCGCTCCGCCCCGGACACCGCGACCTGGTTCGAGAACGTGGCGACCTGGGAAGCAGCGCATGTGACGGGGAAGGAGACGTGCACGGGCCGCACCACCACGGTGATCTTCCCCTCGCCCTGGCAACTCACCGCGATGGTGAGCGCGTCGCCCTTCTTGCCGCTGCGGTACGGAACATCGACGTCTCCGGTGGTCACCTCCTGGCGGCCGGCGAGTGAGGTGTCGGGCTCCAACTCCGGCGGCTTCCGCAGGGAAGGCTCTGCGGCGCCGGGCCCAGTGGTGGCCGCCGCCCCGCTCGGCGTCACGGGGCCCCGGGACGGCGTGGATCGTCCGGCCTCTTCCGCCTGATCCGCCGTGCACGCGGCGAGGGAGAGCAGAGCCGCGGCACACGCGGTGCTCGGTATGCTCCGTACCGCACGAGTTCGCCAAGACATGTCGATTCTCCGGGATGGCCAGCCGACGTGACGCGGCATGTGGATGATGACGTCGCGTCACTTTCCCCCGCGACTGCCGTGATCTTGCCAAGGCTCCTGACGGGCCGCCAGCCTTCGACGCCGTTCCTGAGCGAAATCTGAGCCGGGCCCGGTCGGCGAGCGTGGTGCGACGCCTGCGACCCAGCCGGGGGGACGGGGATCGCCGATGCTGGGGCACAACGCCTGCTGAAACCGGACCGGCGGCCGCCAGCCGAGTCGAGCAGACGGCGGCACGGCGGCCGACGGGATAGGGCTCACTGGACCAGTTCGATGTGCGGATGGTCGGGGGACGCCGGGCAGACGTGGAGCTGCAGATCGTAGCCTCGGGCGAGGTCGAGCATGGTGGGGTTCCACGGTGCCGGTTCGGTGGTCGACGAGGAGAGGGCTCGGTCCTCGATGGGAGTCCAGTCCGTGTCACCGGTGTTCCATTCGGCCGAGGCGATGGTCAGCAGCGGATCCATGTCGGCGCCGCATGAGGGGCAGAGCCGGGGCTCGGGATCGGTGAGGTCCCATCGGGTCCATCCCCCGACCTTCCAGCCGGGAGCGACGGACAGCCTGTCCCTGTACAGCCCGCTGTAGAAATCCTTCGAGCAGGGCGTGTCCGAGCGGTCCAGAGGGGTGTCGGCCGCCTGCCACCTGCGCCACTCCTCCAGCTGGTGCCGGAGTTCCTTGTCCAGTTCCCTGAAGTCGGGGTATTCGGTGATCTGCTCCGGCGCGAGGAGGCACGGCTCCGGCAGGTAGCCGGGGTACTGGATCGCGGGCGGCTCGGGAGGTGTGTCGAGGATGTCGGTGACCGCGGCGGCGGAGCGCCAGAACAGCGCGGTCTCGGGCTGCGCGGGGTGGTCGAAGGGGCACCACAGCACTTGGAGCAGATCTGCCCCGGTATGCCCGGGCGGGCGCAGCGTGGGGACGTCGCGTACGTACAGCTGGGCCACGGGCAGCAGGGCGATCGGGCCCTTGGGCCACGGGCGGCCGGCCTTGATCCGTTCGTCGATCGCGGACTCCTCGGGCGTGTACCGGCTTCCCTGCGGGTCGCCGCCCGGCCGGTTCGCCGCCGCCGCCCGGACGCGGCGCTGCCGTCGTACGTCCTGCGGCGAGAGGACCTCGTTCACCTGGTCCCACTCGTGCGGTTTGTCGCAGTACGGCCACGGCTCGTCGGCGGGCCACAGCAGCGGTCCGCCGACGGAGCTGTCGTACGGCGTGGGCGACCCGGGGCGGGGATGCAGCCGGGTCGCCGTCCGTGCCAGGGGGGCCAGGCGCGGGGCGACCGCGGTGACGTCGACCAGCCGCGCCGGGGTGGTTCGGATGCGGAGCGCGGCGGCGATGCTTCCCACCCGCTCGGTGCACGCCGACCGTATCTCGGCCAGCAGTCGGGGGTAGTGCTCGCCGTGCGTGTGCAGCGCATGACACACCGCGTCCAGTGCCGCGACGAGCGGGGCGGGCCCGGCGGCGGCGAGCACGGCGGGAAGAGCGAAGTGCGGCTGTGAGATCAGCCCTGGGGTGTACGGCGTGACGTCAGGGTGCACCAGGGCGACCGCGTGCGCCGTGTCCGTGGTCGGCGGGAGGTAGGGCGGTCGCTCGGGAGGTGTCGCTTCCCGTACCGACGTGTCCGGTACGCGAGGGTCGGAGCGCAGGGTCTCCCGCAACAGGGCCGGGTCGTCGAACGGCGGCGGCAGGGGGCGTCCTTCTGTCAACGCGGAGAGCGCGTGGGCGACCCACGGCACATCGGTCAGGCCCGCAGCATCGCAGGCCCGCCGCGCGGCCAGCAATGCCACCGCGCGCTGGACCTCGGGGCCCACGACGTCGAGGGCGTGCACCAGGTCGCTGTCGAAGCGGAGCAGACCGAGGACGTTGCTCTCGCGAGCGGCCTGCAGCCTCTCGCTCGGCAGTCGCCCGCCCCACTCCCACTGCCGGTAGTGCAGTCGGCGCTCCTCGGCGGCCCGTTCGGCCCGCTCCGCTGCTGCCTGTTGGAACAGCTCGCGAGTGTGGCGTTCGGCCTCGGCGAGCTGCTCGGGCGTACGCGCCGTCGCGCGTGCGTACCCGTGCAGGTGGCCGGCCGTCCGCGAGGTGTGCCGGACGACACGGTCGGGGCTCGGTGGGGCGGGCCAGAACTGCAGGAGGTAGCTGTCCGCCTCGGGCTCCCCCGTCACCCTGGTGGGGAGTTCCTGTGCCTCGTCCATTCCCCGGGCGCAGTACCGGACCCGGTAGTCGGTCCGGACGAGGCCCAGGTCCCACGCCTCCTCGCCGTCCCACTGGACCAGACGTGTGCGCTCCGACGCCGGCCGGAAGGACGCCTCCATCACGTCCTCCCAGAGCGGGTCCAGCGCGGGGGCTTCGTCGTGGACTTCCGCGACGAAGCCGACGGCGCCCGCGTACAGCCCGGTGGACAGGAGGATCGCGCCCGGCACCGCAGCCCCGCACAGCCCGCCGGTCTGGCCTGCCAACGCCTTGGCGAGGTCCGGTCTGGGACCGTCCGGGTCGCTCACGACGTGGATCTGACGGTCGTGAACCCGCACCTCGCCTGCGACCGACCTGCGCACAGCACTCCCCCGTGTCGAGGACGGCCCCGGCGCCCCTGTCGGCCAGGCCGTCACATGCCTCGCATCATGCCGCAGAGCACTGACAACCCGTCGTGTCGGCCGGCGCGGGATCGCTCGTCGGGGTCGCGCTCAGCCAGGGACCGGATCTTCCGAGGCGCGCAGCGGTTCCGCGGTCCTCGGGGCCAGCGCGCGAACGGACGGGGTGGCGACCATGGCGAGGGTGGCGAGGAGGATGAGCGCGGCGGCGGCGTGGAGCGTGGTGCGGAGGCCGAGGAGGAGCACGGCGGGCCCTGCGGCGAACTGCGCGAACGGGAGCGCGAGGTAGGAGCCGAGGTCGTCGTATGCGTAGACGCGGGCGAGGCGGTCCTCGGGAATCTGCTCGTTGAGGGTCGAGTACCAGGCGACACCGGCCTGTTCGGCGCCCACGCCGGCCACGAAGTTGGCCACGACCAGCAGCCAGGTGTACGGGGCCAGCGCGAGCAGCAGCGGGATCGTCGCCGTCAGGCCCATCAGCGCGCAGCCGACCAGGATCGCGCGCCGGGGCCGCCAGCGCAGCGACAGAACGCCGCCGGCGACCGCGCCGAGCGAGCCGGCGGCAAGGGCCAGGCCCCAGCCGCTGCGGCCGATGCCAGAGGCGTCGGCGACGGCCGGGCCGAGGACGGTGAACGATGCGGTGAGACCGGCGTTGAGGAAGCAGAAGGCCACCACGATCACCCACACCCAGGTGCGGGAGGTGAACTCCCGCCAGCCCAAGCGCAGTTCGTACACCACGCCGGGACTGGGCCCGGACGGCGCGACCTGGACGCGGACGAGTGCGAAGGACGCGGCGGCGAGCGCGAAGCTGAGCGCGTCGACGGCCAGGCCCAGGCCGGGACCGACCGTGGCGACCAACACGCCGCCCAGCGAGGCCCCCACGATCATCGCGCTGCTGCCCGCGATCCGGGAGAGCGCGAGGGCGGCGCGGCGGGACTCGGCCGGCACGGTCTGGGGCAGCAGGGCCTGGGCTGCGGGCTGATAGCAGGAACCGGACGCCCCGTTGACCGCGGCGAGCGCCATCAGCAGGGGTATCGCGGCGTTGTGGGTGAGGACCAGGGCGGCGACCACCGCCTGGCTCGCGGCGCTGACGGCGCTGCTCGCGACCAGCAGCCGGCCGCGTGGCAGCCGGTCCGCCAGCACCCCGCCGAAGAGCAGGAAGAGGGCGCCCGTGAGGGAGTGGGCGCCGACCACCAACCCGAGCGAGCCGACCGAGCCCGTGGCGTCCAGCACGGCGAAGGCCAGGGCGATCGGCGCCACCCCGTTGCCGAGCAGGTTGGCCGTCGTGCCGATGAAGAGGTGCCGGAACGGGCGGTGGCTCCAGGGCGTCAGGGCGTCAGGCATGCGCCTGATCGTCGAGACCCGGCGGCGAACCGTCAACGCGTTTTCCGCTCGCCCGGCGCTGGCAGGGCGACCATCACGACGACATGTCCCCTTCGTCCTCACCCATCATGTGGACGAAGGGGAGTGCCGCCCGGCCACGCGCGGTTCGCCACGAGGAAGCCGAGTTGGGGACCGCGGACTTCTGAACGTCCGCCCACCGGTCCGAGCGCCTCGAGGCGGTGGCGCAAAGCTGCCGGTTCGCCGCTCGGACAGCTGCTCCGACCTGCGCGGACTCCGGCTCCGACCCGCCGTGACACGACAGTTGGCACAGCTCGCGACAGCCGATCGCAGCAGACCGGCGGACGGGCCGGGCCGGGCAATCACGTCCGAACCGTTGACGCGTTGGCCGGATGACGCTCATCATCAGGCCACCCGATGTCAGCGTTGACACAAGTCAACGATGACATCCTCCGGCCGGCGGTGTGGACGACATCGCGGGCCGGGGAGTCACATTTTCGGGCCGCTCGCCGCAGGCTGTGCTGCGTGAACGGCCGCAGCACAGGAGGCACCATGAGCTTTGGACGTGTATCCCGGCATGCCCGCGTACGGACGACCGCCGCGGCGGTGGTCGTCTGCGCCCTGTCCGCCGCCGTACTCGCTCCTCAGCCCGCCGCGGCCGACGCCCCGCTCTACTCAGAGACCTACCGTCCCCAGTTCCACTTCACTCCGGAGAAGAACTGGATGAACGATCCCAACGGCCTTGTGTACTACAAGGGCGAGTACCACCTCTTCTACCAGTACAACCCGAGCGGCAACTCATGGGGCGACATGTCCTGGGGCCACGCGGTGAGCACGGACCTCGTCCACTGGCAGCAGCTGCCGCTCGCCCTGCCGCACGACGACAAGGAGATGATCTTCTCCGGCAGCGCCGTCGTCGACGAGAGCAACACCACCGGTTTCGGCACCAAGAAGAACCCGCCCATGGTGGCGATCTACACCAGCAACGACAACAGCACCGGCATCCAGTCGCAGGCCCTCGCCTACAGCACCGACCGCGGCCGCACCTGGACCAAGTACCAGGGCAATCCCGTCATCGACATCGGCTCACGAGACTTCCGCGACCCCAAGGTCCAGTGGTACGCGCCGACCAAGAGCTGGTTGATGACGGTGTCGCTGTCCGCCGAACACAAGGTGCGGTTCTACTCCTCCAAGAACCTCAAGGACTGGACGCAGCTCAGCGAGTTCGGGCCGGCCGGAGCGACGGGCGGTGTGTGGGAGTGCCCCGACCTGTTCCCCCTGGCCGTCGACGGGGACACGAACAACGTCAAGTGGGTCCTGGTCGTCAACATCAACCCCGGTGGCATAGCGGGCGGTTCGGCAGCCCAGTACTTCATCGGCGACTTCGACGGCACGAAGTTCACCGCCGACGACAACGGCGCCTACACCCCGCCCTCCGGAGCGGTCATGCAGGACTTCGAGGGCGCCGGCTTCGGTTCGTGGACGGCCACGGGCGCCGCGTTCGGCCCGGGACCGGCTGCAGGGACGCTCGACGGCCAGCAGACCGTCTCCGGCTTCGACGGCAAGGGCCTCGCCAACAGCTTCCACTCCGGGGACGCCGCCACCGGCACCCTCGCCTCGCCCTCCTTCACCGTGAACAGCCCCTACCTGAACTTCAAGGTCGGCGGCGGCCGGCACCCGCACCGGCCCGGGAAGCTCCTCGCCGACTTCGACGGCGGCACTTACGGCGACTGGACGACGACCGGTGACGCCTTCGGCCCGGCGCCGGTCACCGGCGCCCTCCCCGGCCAGCAGCCGGTCTCCGGCTTCCAGGGCAGCGGCCTGGTCAACACCTTCCGCGACGGCGATGCCACCACCGGCACGCTCACCTCGCCCGAGTTCACCCTCGACAAGCGCTACGTCAACTTCCTCATCGGCGGCGGCAACCACCCGGCCGGCTCCGCCGACCCCACTGCACTCGAACTCCTCGTCGACGGCCAGGTCGTGCGCAGCGCCACCGGAAAGGACGCCGAGGCACTCGAGACGGCTTCCTGGGACGTCCGCGACCTCGCCGGAAAGAAGGCTCGGATCAGGGTGGTCGACGGCAACACGGGCGGCTGGGGCCACATCAACGCCGACCAGATCGCGCTGTCCGACACCCAGGCCCAGCCCGGCGCCCAGGAGACCGCCGTCAATCTCGTCGTCGACGGCCAGGTCGTCCGCAGCGCGACCGGCTCCGACGCCGAGACCCTGGACTGGGCCTCCTTCGACACCCGTGCCTACGTCGGCAAGAAGGCGCAGATCCAGCTCGTCGACATGAACACCGGCGGCTGGGGACACATCCTCGCCGACCAGTTCACCGCAGCCGACTCCCCCGCACTGTCCGTCCTGCGACGCGCCGGCTGGGCCGACTACGGCAAGGACTACTACGCGGCCGTCTCCTGGGAGAACGCCCCCGGCGGCAAGCGGTACATGATCGGCTGGATGAGCAACTGGGACTACGCGGGCGCCGTCCCCACCTCGCCCTGGCGTGGAGCGCAGAGCATCCCCCGGCAGATGGCGCTGCGCACCGTCGACGGCCGCGTCCGGCTGACCAGCGAGCCGGTGAGCAACGTGAAGTCCCTGCGGCAGGCCTCCCCGGCGACCGCGACCGCGGGCGTCGTGACGAACACGTCGAAGCCGCTGGCCGGTCCCGCCGCAGAGGGCAAGGCGCTCGACATCGAGGCTGTCTTCTCCCTCAAGAACGCCGAACGCTTCGGGCTCAAGGTACGCACCGGCGCCGCGGGCGAGGAGACCGTCATCGGCTACGACGCCACGACACAGGAGTTGTACGTCGACCGGACCCGGTCCGGCGCAGTGGACTTCAACGGCACCTTCCCCGGCGTCCAGACCGCGCCCCTGAAAGCGGCGAACGGCAAGATCAAGCTGCGGATCCTGGTCGACTGGTCGTCCGTCGAGGTGTTCGGCGGCAGCGGGGAAGCCGTGATCACCGACCAGATCTTTCCCGACCCCGCCAGCCAGGGAGTCCAGGTCTTCGCCGAGAACGGCTCGGTGAAGCTGGACAAGGCCACCGTCTGGCACCTCGACGCCACCCACGACTGACGCAACGGCCGCCCGCCGCAAGGGACATGGCGCAACGGACATGGCGCAAGGGCAGGGCCGCGTGACGTGGCCCTGCTCCCGGGCCCGAGAGCCGGAGTCGGCGCCTAATCACCGGCGCGGGCCATGAGCAGCGGCTGGAAGAAGCCCGTCTGCTGCGGCATCCGCCACTCGGCGTCGACGAACCCGGCCTCGGCTGCGAGGCCGGTCAGTCGCGCCCGGCCCAGTGCCCAGTAAGTGGTACGGCGGACCTGGACGCGCCATTCTCCGCCTGCCGGGAGGAGCTGGAAGTGCTCCAGGTCGTAGTGCTCGCCGTCGTCGTGCCAGTGCCAGAGTTGGAAGGTGACGGTTCGCTCCTCGCCGTCGGCGCGGTCGGCGGTCCCGTGGACTTGTGGAGGCGCGGAAGCCGGGCGGTCGCGCAGCAGGTCGTCGTAGGGGCGTGTGCTGACCAGCAGCAGGCCGCCGGGCCGCAGCACTCGGCGCATCTCGGTCAGGGCAGCGTGCACGTCCTGCTCGGTCAGCAGGTGGGGAAGCGAGTTGTCGGCGCAGACGACCGTGTCGAACCGGCCGTCGGGAAACGGCAGGCGTCGCATGTCGGCAGCGGCCGTGCGCAGGCTCAGGTTCCGGCGGGCGGCCTCATGGGCTGCGCGGGCGGCGGCGCGGCGACTGAGGTCGGTTCCCGTGACCCGGTGCCCGCGCAGCGCCAGACCGATGGCCTGCGTGCCGATGCCGCAGGAACAGTCGAGGACCGACGCGCGGTCTCGTCCGATCAGGGCGTCGAGCGCGTCACCCTGCCGACGGACGCTCGCGTCCCAGTCCGCATAGATCAGGTGGTAGTCGTCAGCCAGTTCGTCGTAGAAACGCGAGCACCGTCCCACGTTACCGCGCCTGTTTCCTCTCGGACCTGTCTCTTGGTTTTCTCGACCTGTGGCGGGAGTCAGGCGCCATCGGGCGTTCCCGGCCTCGGCGCCCTCTCTCCCGCGCTCTCGTCGTTCAGGCGGCCGACTGCCCAGGGCAGGAGTTCCTTCGCCAGAGCGAGGCTGAACGGCCTGACCAGTGAGCGCAGTTCGACACAGGCCGTGGGACCGAGCGTGAGGTACGGGAGGGCGGCCAGCCTGTCGGTGGCGTGCTCGATCTCCGCCCTGCGCCGCGCACCGTCCTCGGTCAGCGCCAGGTCCGGTCCGTCGTCGAGCCATCCACGCGCACGGAGACTCTGCACGGCCTCGGCCCACTGCTGCGGCGTCCACGCCCGCGAGTCGCGCAGGACCCCCGCATCGACGTCGCCTGCGGCGGCATGCGTGACGAGAGCTTCGATCCCGCTCAGTCCGGCGGTCAGCAGCGCCCCCACATGGCCGTCGCCACGGAACTCCCGCAGCAGGGTCTGCGCGTGCCAGAGCACGAGGTGGGGCTCGCTCGGCCACGGCAGTGCGGCGTGCGCGGCGAAAAGAGGGCGGCCCTGCGGGTGATGCACAGTCACTTCCGCTGCGGCGCGGGCCAGTTCCGCCGCGCGGGCCATCGCCGGTGAGGAGACCTCCGCGCCGAGGATGCGGCGGAGCGTGGCGTCGATCCCCGCGAGCCGGGCAGCGGTGAACTGCTGCGGCGCAGCG
Source organism: Streptomyces sp. NPDC001027 (assembly GCF_040299045.1). NCBI lineage: Bacteria > Bacillati > Actinomycetota > Actinomycetes > Kitasatosporales > Streptomycetaceae > Streptomyces > Streptomyces sp. NPDC001027. Next base: position 3,124 of record NZ_JBEPBI010000043.1, on the reverse strand, counting down.
GCCTCCCATGCGGCGGGTATGGCCCGGCGCACCAGTTGTGGATTGAAGTTGTAGAACGTGGCGATGACCACCTCCGCCGAAGCCGCGCCCAGCACGGCCGAACGGGACGCGAAGTACCCGGTCCTGGCGTCCACGCCCAACTCGCCGTACAGGCCTGCCGCTTCGGGTGAGAAGTAGACCGCCCCGTGGTAGGGCTCGAGGGTTCTCCAGGTCTCGCGCGCGTAGGCGAGGCTGTCGCGGGTCGGGTCCTGCGCCTTAGCCTGCGTCGGGTCCTGCGCCTGCGCGTGCGTCATGAGCGGCTCTCCGTCCTGTTGCGGATGAAACGTCGGCGTTCATCGAGCACATGAAGGCGGGTGGGACGCCTCGCGAAGCGTACCGCCTGGTCGGTACGCTACCGGAACGCAGCTCCGGCGACTACTGCCCTGCTGCCGGTTCCCCGCGCCGGTCCACGATGACCAGGACGACGTAAACCCGCCCTAGAAAGCGGAGTTGGCGAACCAGTGAGTCAGCAGGTCGTCGTCTCCGTCATGTGCGAGGGCCGCCGCGTCTCGGTGCAGCCGGCCGTAGACGAGCAGCAACAGATCGGCGGCGGTTCCCTGAACGGTCGCGTCGGCGGGTTCGGCGGCACCGGGGTTCGCGTCGAGCCCGAAGCCGTCGGGCCGCAGGCGGACCAGCCAGTCTTCCTCGCCGTCGGTCGCCTGGAAGCAGAGGGTCTTGTCCGGACCGCGCAGGTCGGCGACGCGGGGCGCGAAGGATGCGGCGAAGGGCAGATTGACGAGGAACTCGTCGACGCCGTCCACGGCCGACGGGCGGTCGATGATGGGCCGACGGCCGAGGGCCAGTTCGGCGTCGACCCGGTGCACCAGGGTCTCGAAGAGCATCCGGCGTGCCCAGAAGCGGGCGTGCTGGTCGACGCCCCATGCCCACATGGGCAGGTCCGGGTCGGTGGCCGCGAAGGCTTGAGCGGCCACGGTCGCGCTGTCGGCCAGCCAGTCCGGGTACTCCTCCGGCCGCTCCGGGAGCCGCAGGTCCACGTCCCGCGCACGCGGGGGCTCCTGGATGCGCGCGTGCAGAAGACTCGAGAACCAACGCTGGACGCCACCGGTGTGCTTGACCAGGTCTGCCAGCGTCCAACCGGGACAGCTCGGCACGGCGGTCGTCAGGTCGGCAGTCCTGACGGCTGCGACGAGTCGGGCGGTCTCCACCGCGATCTCGGCGCGGTGGTCGACCGCAGCGGGTCCGTGTGCGGGGAGGTCCGACGAGTTCATCGCGGGAGCCTTTCTCTGGGTGACGGCTTGGGGTGACCGCTTGGGGTGACGGATTGGAGTGATCCGGGGTCCGCCGCCGGCGACGGGAGGCGGCGCGCCGGAGGCGGCAGAACCTGCCGCGCTGCAGTCGCTGAGCGGCGGGCGCCGGCCGCCTCCGGCTTCACGACCCTCCCGATGGTCGCACCCGCCCTCCCACCTCACCCACGCGGGGACCCCTCACGTGCGACCCACTGCCCACGGGAGGCCCGCACCGGCACGCCGCTCGCCGCCGGCCGGCACCCGGCGACCGGAGCCGGCACGCGTGTGCCCGTCCGCGGAGGTCACGCGGTGCTGAGGGGATGGGCCGCCGTGGCCGAGCGTGGAGGCCAGGCATGGGGGGCGAGGATGCCGAGGACATAGGCGCGGGCCACGAGGGCCGGACGGGTCGCGGCGCCCAGCAGACGCCGCAGGCGGCTGAGGTGGTAGTCGAGGGTCTGCCGCGACAGTTTCAGCGAGGCGGCTATGTCGCTGTTGCTGTTGCCCTGCGCCAGCAGCGACAGGATGCGGATCTGCGCGGCGGTCAGCGGCGGATGCGCCTCGTGGGCGAGGCACTGATGGGTGATCACGGCCCAGACATGCCGTGCCCGGCTGGCGGAATGGCCGATAGTCGTCAGGTGAAGCTCCGCCCGCCGCTGCAGTCCATGGGCGTCGACGAGCACGGCGGTGGTCTCGACCCGGCGGGTGCGGCGGGCTATCAGACTGTTCCAGCGGCGGTGCAACCGGGCGAGATCGGGTTCCGGTTCGGGGGCCAGCAGCGTGTGGGCACGGCGGCCCACGAGGTCGGCCAGGCCGAGGTGGAAGAGTTCGGCGGCCGCCACGCTCGCCTCGATCACCCGCCCGTTCGCCGACAGCAGGGCGCAGGGCAGCCCGCTGTGGTCGCGCAGGGCGCTGAGGTTCTCCTCGGCCTCCTGTCGCCGCTCCGTGGCCCGCAGGTGGTCGGTGATGTCGACATAGATGCCGGCGACGCAGGTGCGGGACGGTTCCCGCACCGGGAAGCGATGACCGACCGCGCGGCCCGTGGTGCCGTCCTGGCGCAGATAGCGAAGGGTGTGCCGGACGGGCGTGCCCCGGGTGAGTATCTGCTGGTCCAGGGCCCGGAACCGGTCGGCTTCGGCCGGGGCGTCGAAGTCCTCGATGTATCTGCCGACCAGTTGCTGCGGCACGGTGCCGTAGAGGTGCGCGTAGGCGTGGTTGGCCCACAGGTAGCGCCCGTCGCGATCCCGGATGAAGGCGGCCGCCGGAGCGAGGTCGACGAGGTCCGCGAAGGCGGCGTAGCCGCAGGCTGACCAGCCGGACGCCCAGGGGCACTCGCAGGCCGTCACCCGGGCAAGCTCTGCGGAGACCGCCGGTTCGGGCCCTGCGAGCCGTGCCCCCCGCTGCCGCCGGTCCGGGGCGCGTCGTGAGCCGCCCGGGTCGATGAGGCCGCCGGAGTCGCCCGACTCGTCTGTCTGCAACGGCCCGTCGGCATTCGCCTCCCCCGCCTGCCACGGCTCGTCGACTTCCCTCCAGAACACGGGGAGCTTCTCGAGCAGTGTCTTGAGGCATGGGTCGTCCACAACGGTCTCCGTCCGTATACGACTGGCTGACGCACAGTCACCCGACGTTGGACATCCCGCCCGGTACGGCACAAGCACCATTCCCGGCCGAGTTGCCGGAAGTCGACTGCGGCCCCGCCGCTCACCGCTCGATCGGGCCATGGGCGCGAAAGTCCGTGGATCGCCCCGGCGACCCAGCGCACCGGGGGGGTCGCCGGGGGCGGGCGGGGCGGGTTTGTCGGGTTGAGCCTCGGCCCCCGGTGTGGGGGGGGGGCGCCCCGG